>DAOKZM010000160.1:0-7208 GCA_035325665.1 Thermomicrobiales bacterium
GACGCCATCGTCATCCGCGACATCCAGGCTGCCGCCGATGTCCTCCGCCCGGTCTACGACCGGCACGACGACAAGACTGCCGACGGCTTCGTCTCGCTGGAGGTCTCGCCCTCGCTGGCCCACGATACCAACGAGACGATCGCCGACGTGCGCCGGCTGTACGCGGCGGTAGACCGACCGAACGTCATGATCAAGATCCCGGGCACCGACGAGGGTCTGCCGGCAATCGAGCAGATGCTCTACGAGGGCATCAACATCAACATCACCCTGCTCTTCTCGCTCGATGCCTACCGCAAGGTCGCCGAGGCATACCTGCGGGCGCTCGAACGCCGGTTGGAGGAGGGCAAGCCGGTCTCGGGCATCCACTCGGTCGCCTCGTTCTTCGTCAGCCGAGTCGACACCGAGGCAGACAAGCGGTTGCAGAAGATCATCGACGCCGCGCCGGGAAGCGACCGCGCCGCCGAGGCGCGCAGCCTGCTCGGCACCCTGGCCGTCGCCAACGCCCGCCTCGCCTACGCCGCGTATCAGGAGATCTTCGGCTCCGAGCGCTTCAAGAAGCTGGCGGCGCAGGGCGCCCGCGTCCAGCGTCCGCTCTGGGCCAGCACCAGCACCAAGAACCCGGCCTACTCCGACACGCTCTACGTCGACGAGCTGATCGGCCCCGACACGGTCCAGACCCTCGCCCCGGCGTCGATCGAGGCGTTCGGCGACCACGGCCACCTGAAGCGGACGGTTGACCAGGGGCTCGACGAGGCGCGCCGCGTGTTCCGCCGCTTCGAGGCGCTCGGCGTCTCCTACGACGACATCACCGACACCCTCGTCCGCGAAGGGGTCGGGTCGTTCTCCAAGTCGTTCGAGGATCTGCTCCACCATCTCGACGAAAAGCGCCAGTTGTTCGCCACCGACGTCGCCCGCCAGCGTTCGGCGGAGCTCGGCACGCTTTCGGGCGCGGTTGATGCCACGCTGAAGAACCTGAAGACCGACAGCGTCCCGACTCGCCTGCAGAACTGCGACGCGACGCTTTGGGCATCCGACGAGAAGGTCCGCGCGTCGGTCTCCACCCGGCTGGGCTGGCTGCCGGTCGTCCAGGCGATGCTGGCCGAGGCCCGCGCTGGGGAGTTCGAGGAGCTATCCGCCGCCGTGCGCGAGCGCGGCTTCAAGCACGCCGTGCTGCTCGGAATGGGCGGCTCGTCGCTCGCGCCGGACGTGTTCGCGCGGATGTTCGGCGCGTCCGACGGCTTCCCCACACTGCACGTCCTCGATACGACCAATCCTGACACGATTGCGCGGGTGGCGAGCGATACCGGCGGCGACACGCTCTATATCGTCTCGACCAAGTCCGGCACGACCGTCGAGACGATGTCGCTCTACCGTTATTTCTACGAGCGCTCCGGCGGCGACGGCTCGCGCTTCGTCGCGATCACCGACCCCGGAACGCCGCTGGAGAAGGAGGCGGGCGAGAAGGGGTTCTGGAAGGTCTTCAGCAACCCGTCCGACATCGGCGGGCGCTACTCGGCCCTCTCCTGGTTCGGGCTGGCGCCGCTCGCCGTCCTCGGCGCGGATGTCCTCGGCCTGCTGAAGCGGGCCGCTGAGATGCTGCCAATCCACGACGAGCAGCACCCCGGCGTCTGGCTGGGCGCGGCGCTCGGCGCCGCCAAGCAGGCGGGTCGCGACAAGCTGACCCTCGTCGCCGACGAATCGTGGGAGCCGTTCGCCGACTGGCTGGAGCAGCTGATCGCCGAGAGCACCGGCAAGCAGGGTACAGGCATCCTGCCGCTACGGCGATGACCGCTTCTTTGTCCACTTCAACGCGGGCGAGGGGGGCGCTGCAGCAACGCTGGCCGACCGCCTGCGCCAGGCTGGCCAGCCGGTCGTCACGATCAACGTCGATGGCCCGCTGGCGCTCGGCTCTGAGTTCGTTCGCTGGGAGGTCGCGACCGCTGTCGCCGGCCACGTCCTCGGCATCAACCCATTCGACGAGCCGAACGTCCAGGAGGCCAAGGACGCCACGAACGCCGTCCTGAAGGGTTCCGCCCGGGAGCGGCCGGCGGCGACCGACGCCACCAGCGCCGCCCAGCAGAGCGCCGAGCTGGCAAGACCGGGCGGCTACGTCGCGATCCTCGCCTACGTCGACGCGACCGACGACGCCCGCGCCGCGCTTGAGACACTGCGCACCAACCTCTGGCGCCAGACCGGCCTAGCCGTGACGATGGGCATCGGCCCGCGCTACCTGCACTCGACCGGCCAGCTGCACAAGGGTGGCCCGGAGATGGGCGCGTTCCTGCTGCTCGTCGGCCAACCGGGCGAAGACCTGGCCATCCCCGGCGCGAGCTACTCATTCGGCGAGCTGTTCGCCGCTCAGTCGGCCGGCGACGCCGCGACGCTCGCGAAGCACGGTCTGCCGCTGGTGCTGGTCGATCTGGGGGAGGATGCCGTGGCCGGCATCCGGGCGGTCGCCGCCGCCGCCCGCAGCCAGCCGTCCCCGGCCGACGACTGATCCACGGCGATCGAGGGACACGACGAAGGGAAGAGGAGCACGCGTGGACATTGCCATCATCGGGTTAGGCCGCATGGGCGGCAACATGGCGCGGCGGCTGATGCAGGACGGCCATCGGGTGGTCGTCCATAACCGTAGCCGCGAGCCGATCGACGAGCTGGCCGGCGAGGGCGCCGATCCGGCCTACTCCTTCGAGGAGATCATCGAGAAGCTCGCCCCGCCTCGCGCGATCTGGCTGATGGTCCCGGCCGGAAAACCGGTGGACGACCAGATCGACGAGCTCCTCCCGCTAATGAGCGAGGGCGATGTCCTGATCGATGGCGGCAACTCGCGCTACACCGACTCGATCGCCCGCCACGAGCGCGTGACCGCCCACGGCATCCACTACATGGACGCGGGGACGAGCGGCGGCATCTGGGGCCTGCAGGTCGGCTACTGCCTGATGGTCGGGGGCTCTCCGGAGGGCTTCGCCATCATCGAGCCGGCCGTGAAGTCGCTCGCTCCGAAGGACGGCTACCGCCACGTCGGCCCCAGCGGCTCCGGCCACTACGTCAAGATGATTCATAACGGCATCGAGTACGCGATGCTCCAGGCCTACGCCGAGGGCTTCGAGATCCTCGAGCGCTCGCGCTACGACCTCGACCTGCGCGCCATCGCCGACCTCTGGAACCACGGCTCGGTCATCCGCTCCTGGCTGCTCGAGCTGGCCGAGCGCGCCTTTGCCGAGGACGCCCACCTGGAGTCGATCCGCGGCTATGTCGAGGACTCCGGCGAGGGTCGATGGACCGTCTTCGAGTCGATCGACCTCGACGTCGCCGCGCCGACGATCTATCTCGCGCTGGCGGCACGCTTTGCCTCGCGCCAGGAAGACCTCTTCGCCAACAAGGTCATCGCCGCCCTCCGGCGCCAGTTCGGCGGCCACGCCGTCGTCGAGGAGATCGGCGAGCCGCACCAGTAGTACGGGCGTGGGACAGCGCACGCCGCCCCGCGCTCCTTGTGAGGACCATCAATGTCCAGCGTCACCCACCCCGTCTCCCGGACCACCCAGCCGTTGGTCAACCCGCTGCGCGATGGACTACTGACCGAGCGCATGCCAGCGCCGTGCATCATGGTGATCTTTGGTGCGTCAGGGGATCTGACCGAGCGCAAGCTGATCCCGGCGCTTTACAACCTAGCGCTGGAGCGGCTGTTGCCGGTGGGCTTTACGGTCGTTGGCTTCGCCCGCCACGACGAGGACGACGACTCGTTTCGCAAGAAGATGCGCGAGTCGGTCGATGAGTTCTCCCGCCGCACCCCGGTCGACGAGGCGGTCTGGGAGTCGTTCAGCCAGGGGCTGTTCTACGTCCGTGGCGACTTCACCCAGGCGGACGCCTACGACGGGCTGGCCAGCCGCCTGACCGAACTGGACGGGCAGCGCGGCACGCTCGGCAACCGGATGTTCTACCTAGCGACCCCGCCCGACTTCTACGACGACATCATCGAGCTGATCGGCCGGCAGGATCTCAACGAGGGGCCGGAGAAATCGTGGCAGCGCATCATCGTCGAAAAGCCGTTCGGCCATGACCTGGAGTCCGCCGAGCATCTCAACCAGGTCGTCAACCAGGTCTTCGCCGAACGCGACGTCTACCGCATCGACCATTACCTCGGCAAGGAGACGGTCCAGAACATCATCGCCTTCCGCTTCTCGAACGGCGTCTGGGAGCCGCTCTGGAACCGGCAGTACGTCGATCACGTCCAGATCACCGTCGCCGAATCCATCGGGATCGAGGGGCGCGGCGGCTACTACGACGAGACTGGCGCGCTGCGCGACATGGTCCAGAACCACCTGATGCAGCTGCTGACCCTCGTCGCGATGGAGCCGCCGGTAGCGCTTACTTCCGACCCGGTTCGCGACGAGAAGGTCAAGGTCCTCCACGCCGTCCGGCCGATCAATCCCGACCTTGTCCGCCGCTTCACCGTCCGTGGCCAGTACAGCGCCGGATACTCCGATGGCGAGCCTGTCCCCGGCTATTGCGAGGAGGAGAAGGTCGCGGCCGACTCGCAGACCGAGACCTACGTCGCGCTCAAGCTGTTCATCGACAACTGGCGCTGGGCCGGCGTCCCGTTCTACCTGCGGACCGGCAAGCGGATGCCGCGGCGGGTGAGCGAGATCGCCATCCAGTTCAAGCGCGCCCCGCACCTGCTCTTCAACGCCGACGTCGCCGACGAGCTGGAGCCAAACGTCCTCGCTCTGGGCATCCAGCCGAACGAGGGCATCGCTCTCACCTTCGGCGTCAAGGTCCCCGGCCCGATGATGAACCTGCGCTCGGTGCACATGGGCTTCGAGTACGGCACCGCGTTCAACGTCCAGTCGCCCGACGCGTACGAGCGGCTGCTGCTCGACGCGATGCTCGGCGACGGCACGCTGTTCACCCGCCGCGACGAGGTCGCCGCAGCCTGGGGCATCGTCACGCAGATCCGCGATGGCTGGGAGAAGCTCGGCACGACCGAGATCCCCACCTACGAGGCCGGGACCTGGGGGCCGGACGAGGCGGACGCGTTCCTGAAGATGGAGGGTCGCGCATGGCGGCAACCGTAGAGCCATGAGCACCGCACACGCACACCGAATTGATGTCCGCGCCGGAAGTGAGCGCGCCGTGACGGTGGACCAGATCGTCGGCGAGCTCTCGCGTCTGTGGGGCGATATCTCCAGCGAGGTCGAGCAGCAGACCGGCCAGATCCCGCTGCGTACCAGCATCCTGACGCTCGTCATCATTGCCCGCGGCGAGTCAGAGATCCGGATGGCCCACGAGACGCTGGTCGAGCTCGTCGAGCAGCTCCCGTCGCGCGTCATCGTGGTTGAGATCCATCCTGCCGGCTCGGCCTTTGACGCCAGTGTCTCCGGCCACTGCCGGCTGCACGGCGCCGGCCGGACAGCTTGCTACGAGGTGATCGAGATCCACACCCCGCCCGAGCGCATCGACGCCGTGCCGAGCATGCTCGCGCCGCTGGAACTCTACGACGTCCCGTCGTTCATGTGGTGGGTCGGTCAGGTCGACCTCGAGTCGCCGGCGTTCAGGCGTTTGACCGCGACCGCCGACCGGATCATCATCGACTCGTCCCGCTTCGACTCGGCGCTGGACACCTTCGCCGCCTTCGAGCGCTTCCTGCGCGAGAGCGAGGCCGGCTGCTCCGGAACCGACCTCGCCTGGGCCCGCATAACGCGCTGGCGCGAGGCGCTCGCCCAAGCCTTCGACCATCCCGAGACGATCGGCCTGCTCTACTCGATCGAGTCGGTCGAGCTTGCCTACGACCCGAGCGCGGAGGCCCAGGCGCTGCTGATCTGCGGCTGGCTCGCCGCGCGGCTCGGCTGGACCCTGCACACCGCCGCCCGCGACGGCTCGACGCTGTCGTTCCAGGCGCGCGACCGCGACGGCGACGACATCAACGTTCAGCTCTACCGTCAGGCGAGCACGGGCGTCGGCGTCCGCTCGGTCCGTGTCCTCGCCCGCCAGGGCGAGCGCAGCGCGCGAATCAGCGTTCGCGTTCGCTCCGAGGACCTCGTCGTCACCTCGGTCGAGTGGGCCGGCGTCCCGCGCCAGGATCGGGTCGATCGTCTGCCCCGACCGGCGCTGAGCGACCTGATCGGGCAGGAGCTGCTCGTCCAGTCGCACGACGACCACTACCACGACGCGCTAACGTTGGTTGTGTCGGCCGTCGCACTGCTAGGGAGCGCGCATGAGCAGGCATCGTGACGAACGCCAGGCCGGCCCCGAGGTCCAGATCCTCGAGACAGTCGCCGCTGCCCAGAATGCCGCCGCCCACGTCGTCGCCGAAGCGCTGCGCCCGACCGCGCGCGGGGCGAGGCGGACGCTGGCTCTCTCCGGCGGCTCGACACCGCGCGGCATGCACGAGGCGCTCGCCGCTCTCCCGGGGATCGACTGGTCGCTGGTGCAGGTCTTCTGGGGCGACGAGCGCACCGTCCCCCCCGACGATCCGCAGAGTAACTATGGCATGGCGCGCGAGACGCTGCTCTCACAAGTCGAGGTGCCCGAGGAGAACGTCCACCGCATGCGCGGCGAGCTGGAGCCGGGCGAGGCCGCGGCTCAGTACGAGACGGAGCTGCGCGGCGTGTTTGGCGACCTGCCGGCTGGCGAGTTCCCCAGCCTGGACGTCAACGTCCTGGGGATCGGGCCGGACGGCCACACCGCCTCGCTCTTCCCCGGCACCGAGGCGCTCGACGAGCGCGAGCGCTGGGTCGTCGCCAACTGGGTACCCCAGCAGGACACCTGGCGGATCACCCTGACGTAC
This sequence comes from Thermomicrobiales bacterium, assembly GCA_035325665.1. GTDB lineage: Bacteria > Chloroflexota > Chloroflexia > Thermomicrobiales > CFX8 > JAMLIA01. The sequence continues at coordinate 6,788 of DAOKZM010000160.1, forward strand.
CCGGTCCTCAACGCCGCCCGGCTCACGCTGTTCCTCGTCACCGGCGCCGAGAAGGCCGACGCCCTCTACCGCATCTTCGCCTCCGACATCGACGACCGGCCACCTGCCTGGGGCGTCCAACCCGCCAACGGCCGCGTCATCTTCGTCCTCGACGCCGCCGCGGCTGCGGGGGTGGAGCGGGTAATGGCGGAGGCACGGCGCTGAGCGACGCGCTTCAGGCGGGGAGGGTCCGCTCCATCTCCAACTGGCGGACGGTCTCGTGCCACCCAGCGGCGAGCAGCGCCTCTGTCACCGGGTTATCGAGCGGCTCGTTGAGCAGCGCCATGGGCTGGCCCGCGCAGGCGCTGGGGGTTGCTTCGAGGACGGCCACGATCGAGCCCGCGGCCGTCCCGCCGACGTCCACGATCTGGGCGGCGCGTGG
>DAOKZM010000161.1:0-7200 GCA_035325665.1 Thermomicrobiales bacterium
CGCCGCGGCGGCGAAGCTGCGAGAGGCGGGCCAACTCGCGGAGGCGGATCGCGTCGTTGTCTATGCGACCGGATCGGGGTTGCTCCACACCGACCTCATCGGTGGCGACTATCCGGTGCTCGACCCGAACGATCCTGACGTGGGCCAGGTTATCGATTCGGCGTACGCCTGATCTCTGGCTGGCACTCGGGACAGAACGTCGTCGAGCGCTGATCGACCGTGATCCGCGCGAGTGGGGAGCCGCAGCGAGGACAGGGACTGCCGGCAGGCTTGCCGTAGACGTTGAGCCGGTGCTGGTTGGCGCCAGGCTCGCCAAGGCCCGAACGATAGTCGCGCAGCGTCGTTCCCTGGCCAGCAACGGCAGTAGAGAGCACGTCGACGATTGCATCGCGGAGGGCCGTCACCTCGGCGTTGTCGAGGCTGTCGGCCTGACGAAGCGGGTGTAGCCGCGCTGTGAAGAGTGCTTCGTCGGCGTAGATGTTGCCAATTCCCGCGATCAAGCGCTGGTCGAGCAGCAGCGACTTGAGCCGTCGACGGCGTCGGAGGATCCGGCCGAGCTCCGCGGCGCTGAATTCCTCACCGAGCGGTTCGACCCCGAGCGCGCGGTCGAGCTCTTCAGTCTCGTTGTGCCGGTAGAACGTGATGCGTCCGAACTTTCGAGTGTCGTAGAAGAGGAGCTCGTCGCCGCCCGCGAAACCAAGCGCGGCGCGGAGATACGGTTCCCGTCCCTGTGCGCGGGGTGTCGCTCCCGCTGGGTGGAACAGTAGCTCTCCGGTCATCCGTAGGTGGATCGTGATCCAGTCGCCGGAGTCAAGGCGCAGGACGAGGAGCTTGCCGCGGCGATTGACGCCGGAGATGGTCCGTCCTTCGATGCGGTTCCGGAACTCGCCCGGATCGTCCGCGGCAAGTGTGCGCGGCCACAACAGGTCGAAGGATTCGATACATTTGCCAATGAGGAGCGGCTCGAGCGTCCGGCGGACCGTCTCGACCTCGGGAAGCTCCGGCATCGTTGTGTCACCTTCTCGTCGCTCGTAAATCGGATGAAAGCGGAGGCTGCTTGTGACGTTCGACCCCGATTGCGTGTTCTGCAGTATCGTGCGCGGCGACATCCCCAGCACCCGTGTGCACGAGGATGACGAGTTCGTCGCCTTCCGCGATATTGCGCCGGCCGCGCCGGTGCACATCCTGATCGTACCGCGCCGGCACGTCGTGTCGATTGATGCCCTCGGCCCGGACGACGCCGCAAGCCTCGGCCGATTGATCCTCCTCGCCGCGCAGATCGCGCGTGATGAGGGCATTACTGGCGACGGATATCGGGTGGCGACGAACGTGGGCAAGCTCGGTGGCCAGTCGGTCGACCACCTGCACGTCCACCTCCTCGGCGGCCGTCAGATGGGTCAGTTCTGATTCTATGCGCGTGTGCCCTCGCGGCAATTGATCCAGCGTTGACCGGCGGTGTCTTTCGGCGGTATACTGCCCGGACCGTCTGTCAATCCGTCGAATTCGGTGCGATCGTCGCGGCTCGGCAGCGGCACTCAAGCGAGGGGTGGGAAGTCCATGACCCTGGCGGAACAACTGGTCGCAGACCTGCGCGCGGCGATGGTCGCGGGCGATACGCGACGTCGTGATGTCATCCGCTTCCTCCGTGCGTCGATCACCAACGCCCAGATTGAGAAGCACCGCGAGCTGACCGATGAGGAAATTCAGGATGTCATCCGTGGTCAGGTGAAGCAGCGGCGCGACGCAATCGACATGTTCCGCAAAGGTGGGCGCGAGGAGCTCGTCGAGTCTGAGACGGCCGAGATCGCCATCCTGCAGGACTATCTTCCCCAGCAGCTTAGCGAGGACGAGGTGCGCGAGATCGTGCAGCGCGTCGCCGAGGAGCTCGGCGCGAGTGGTCCCCGCGACATGGGGCGGCTGATGCCGGAGCTGATGAAGGCGACCGGTGGCCGCGTCGAGGGGCGCACGCTGTCGACGCTCGCTCGCGCGGAGCTCGACCGCCGGGCAGCCGCGAACTAGGACGATTCCGTCCCAGTCACGGCGGGAGTCGGAGGCGAAATGCCCCTGCGCTGGATTCGTCGTCAAGCCATCGCCTATGACACGTCGTGGCGCGACGTGACTCGGCTCGTGCTGTTCAGCATCTCGTTGTTGGCGTTGTCGGTCATCAGCGTCGCAGTCGACTGGCGCCAGAACGACGCGACACTGCAGGCCGGCAGCATCGCCGACCGCACCATCAAGGCGCCCGAAACGCTGTCCTTTACCAGCGAGCTGCGGACGTCAGAGCGGCGCCAGGAGGCGTACGACGACCAACGCAATGTCGTGACCGTACATGACGACAATGTCCGCGCCGAGCAGCTCACGGCGCTTCGTCAGTTCCTCGACAACGCCGACGAGTTGCGGGTCAAACGCGACGTATCGCGCGAGGAGGCCGCGGCCGATCTGCAGGCGACGCTGGGAGATTTGAATGTCGCGGATGCCACGCGCATCCTGGCCCTGTCCAGCGCCAGTTGGGAACGGGTGCGCTCGGAGTCGCTTCGCCTCGTCGGCGCTACGCTCGCCGACCCGATCAAGCAGGACGAGGTGCGCGCCCGGAAGGACAACCTCGCCGACCGCCTGTCGCCGCAGCTCTCGTCCGAAGAGCAGTCCCTCGTGCTGGCGGTCGGCCGACCGTTCATTCGCGCAAACGTCCACATCGACGACGAGCGGACGCTGGCCAACCGCCAGGCCGCAGCTGCGGCAGTCGAGCCCGTGACGGTCAACATCCTGGCTGGACAGGCGATCGTCCGCGACGGCGATATCGTGACGACGTATGACGTGGAGAAGCTCGAGCAGTTCGGGCTGCTCAATCGCGAGATTGGGCTGTCGACGAGGCTCGGCCGATCGGCGCTGATGGCGATCCTGACGCTCGTGACGATCGCGTATCTCCTGCGATTCCACCCGCGGCTATGGCGAGGCCGGCAGCTGTTGCTCCTTTCTGTCGTCATGCTGGCGCCGATCGTGGTCGCACGGCTGACGCTGCCGCACTCCGACGTTCAATACCTGTTCCCGGCGGCGGCATCCGCGATGTTGCTGGCGGTGCTGCTCGACTACCAGATCGCGTTGACGATCGGCGCGCTGCTATCGCTGTACATCGCGGTCATCGCCGACATGTCGATGGAGCTCGTCTTCCTGTATGCCGTTGCGTCGGTGGCCGGTGCGCTCGTGGTGTGGAACGCCGAGCGAACTATTCGCTTTGTCTGGGCTGGCGTCGCAGTCGCGCTGTCGATGTTCGCCGTAGGACTGGCATTTAACGCGCTGACGACGACTGTCACCTGGGGCCTGGTTGGCGAGCGTCTCATCCAGGTTGTGGTGGCCGGCGCGCTGGCGTCGTCGCTGACGTTCCTGTCGTTCAGCCTGATCGGCTCGGCGCTTGGCATCACGACGCATCTCCAGCTGATGGAGCTAGCGCATCCGAACCAGCCGTTGCTCTACCGGCTCGCCCGCGAGGCGCCCGGCACCTATCATCATTCGATCGTCGTCAGTAACCTTGCCGAGAGCGCGGTCGAGGCGGTCGGCGGCGACCCGCTGTTCGCCCGGGTTGCGGTGCTCTATCACGATGTCGGCAAGATCGTGCGCCCGACGTTCTTCATCGAGAATCAGGGTCACATCGAGAATCCGCACGACCTGCTGGACCCGCGGACGAGCGCGCGGGTCATTCTCGACCACGTCAGCGACGGCGTGCGGCTCGCGCGCAAGGCACGCCTCCCGGCCGCGATCATCGCGATCATCGAGCAGCACCATGGCACGTCGCTGATCCGCTACTTCTATCAGCGCGCGATCGACTCCGGCAATGACGTGTCGGAGGCGGAGTTCCGTTACCCCGGCCCCAAGCCACAGAGCAAGGAGGCCGGCGTCATCATGCTGGCTGACTCGGTCGAGGCGACCGTCCGCGCGGCAGCCGGCAGCGGGCGACTGGTGCGGCCGAAAGACCAGTCGGGAGAGGGCAAGGACACGCTCGAGGCGATTGTGACGCGTGTCATCCGCGAGCGAGTCGACGACGGCCAGCTCGATGACTGCGACCTGACCCTGCGGGAGATCGAGCGGATCCGGCGGACGTTCATCCAGATGCTCGAAGGGGTCTACCACCCGCGCGTCGAGTATCCCGCGTCGGCGGAGCCGGCAGCGCCCGCTGCCGCGGCAGCGACGAGCCCGGCCGGTGACTGACCGGCGCCTCACACTCGACGTCCTCGTCGATCCGGACGTAGCGAACGTTCCGGCCGCTGCCCTCAGCGAGTTGGCGTCGTTCGCGGCCAGTGTCGAGCCGGCCCTTCCTCGCGGTGACTGGACGGTGACGCTTCGGCTGACGGACGATCAGCGGATCGCCGAGATCCACGGCAGGTTCTTCGACGACTCGACCCCCACCGATGTCATCTCGTTTCCATCTGGCGAAGATCTCGCCGCCTTCGGCGGGCATCTTGGCGACATCGTCGTGTCGGTCGCGACGGCGACCGACAACGCCGCTGACCAGGGGCATTCGGCCAACCGCGAGATCGCATTCCTGCTGCTCCATGGTCTGCTGCATCTCTGCGGCTTCGACGACGCGGGCGAGGAGGAGCGCGCCGCGATGCTCGCTCGCCAATCGGACATCCTCGCCGCCTTTGAAGCCGTCGCCGGGGAGCCCTGGTGACGAGCCGGCCGTCGATCGCCCTGGTGGCGACCGTCCTGAACGAGCAGCCACGACTGGCGTCCTGGCTCGGCGCGCTCGACGCTCAGACTCAGCCGCTGGACGAGATCGTGCTCGTCGACGGCGGCTCAGACGATGGCACCTGGGAAACGCTTCAGAAATGGGCCGATCGGCGCGGCGCGACGGTCATCCGGGCGCCGGGGGCGGGCATCGCTGAGGGCCGCAACCTGGCGATCTCGCACACTGAAAGCGAGATCATCGCCGTCACCGATGCCGGCACGCGCGCCGGTCCGTGCTGGCTGGAGCGGCTTGTCAACGCCATCGCCGAAGACGTCGACGTTGTCTCAGGATTCTTCGTGCCGGAACTGGCGACGAGATGGGATCGCGCGCTCGCCGCGACGACGTTGCCAGATGCCCGAGATATCGATCCAGAGCGATTCCAGCCGTCTAGCCGTTCGCTCGCCTTCCGGCGTTCCTGGTGGGATGCGGGCGTCCGCTACCCGGAATGGCTGGACTACTGCGAGGACCTCGTCTGGGACTTCGCAATGCGGCGCGCTGGCGCGCGATTTCGCTTCGTGCCGGACGCGGTGGTCGAGTTCTCCGTGCGGCCGTCGGCACGCGCGTTTGCGCTCCAGTACTACCGTTACGCTCGCGGAGACGGGAAGGCGGGCTTATTCGCCATGCGCCACGCGTTGCGTTACGTGACCTACGGCGGCGCGGCCGTCGTGCTCGCCCGTCAACGTCGGGGCGAGTTGGTGGTCGCGGGGCTGCTCGGGCTCGCCTACGTGCGGACTCCGGTCCGCCGTCTTCGAGACCGCGACCGCGAGCGTGGAGTCGGGTGGAGGTCGACGGTCGTCGCGGTGCCACTTGCCGCGGGACTCCGCGCTCTCGGAGACTTGGCGAAGATGGTTGGCTACCCGGTCGGGCTCTGGTGGCGACTGCGATGCTTCGGATCGCTCGGCTGGCGGACGAGCTGGCGGCGAATCAGCCCGGAGGGCGTCGTGTGGTCTCCCGCAGCGTTGCCCAGAGGAAGTCGGCAGCCCACATCGTCGCCCGCCGGCGAATCTCGTGCGGCACGGCCGTGACCTCGTGTCGCCTGCTGACAACGCCGGACGGATGCGCGAGGGCTATGCCCACGTTGCCGCTCGATCGGTCGGCCGTGTCGCCCGATGTGAGCTGCACGGCGACCGAGATGCCGTAGCCAACCCCATGCTCGCTCGCGGACGTTCGGGCGCACCAGGCCGCGGTTTGCTCGACATCCGGGTCGTCCGTCCGCTGGGTCGCCAACGCGAAGCTGGTCGAGCGGGCGCCAGCGACGACCTCGTCGGCCAGGATCGACTCCTCGATCAGGCTCGTCAGCCGTCCGGCGTTGCCGGCCTCCCAGATAGCGACGTGTTCTCCGGTCATGTGGATCGGCCGGAGGAGGGCGTCGGATAGCTCCTCGGAGAGCTCACCGTAAATGTGATCGCCGAGCTCGGCATGGATGTCGTCGATCGTCGCGGCGACGGCGCGTTCGGCCTCGTCCCGGTCGTGCGCCATCGCCGTGATGCGGATGTGGACGCCGTCGTCCTTGGCGTAGGTCGCGACCGTCGGGTAGCCGCGCCGGACGAGGTCGATGATGCGCTGCTCGACCGCCGATTCGCCGACGCCGATGGTCTTGAGCGTTCTGGAGACGATGGACGAGTGGTCGAGCCGATCGACGATTCGCGGCAGCGCCTGTTCGCGCCACATCCGGTACATCTCGCGCGGCACGCCGGGCATCGAGACGATCACCTGCTCGTGCCGTCTGACGAACCAGCCCGGAGCCGTCCCCATGGGATTGGCCAGCAATTCGGACGAGGGGATACGCCAGGCCTGCTTGACGTTCTGTTCTGGCATCGGCACGCCGCGCAGCGAGAAGAACTCGCGGATGCGCCGCTCGGCGTCCGGATCGACCGCCACCTGCTCGCGCTGGATTGCGGCAACGGCCTCGCGGGTCAGATCGTCGTCGGTCGGGCCGATGCCGCCAGTGGTGATCACGATGTCTGCGTCGTCTAGTGCGCGGCCCAGTGCGGTGACGAGCCGATCGAGCGAGTCGCCAACCTGCATCACGCCAACGAGTTCGATTCCGAGCGCGTTCAGTTCCTGAGCGAGGAACGTCGCGTTCGTGTCGGTCAGGAAGCCCTGAACGAGCTCTGAACCGATCGACAGGACTGCCGCGCGCATGTCTCTACCCCTCGCTTTCGCCGGCTCGACATCGGGATTATCGCACGCACGCCGAAGCGGGCCGCGTGGAGCGCGAGCCGAACAAGTTGGCCGATGTCCGGAGAAGTACCCTCGGAGGGATTCGAACCCCCAACCCCTGGTTCCGAAGACCAGTGCTCTATCCATTGAGCTACGAGGGCATGTGCCTGCCGGCGATTGTACACCGCGCGATGGCCCCGATCGTGGAGGACGAAAAACGCCCCTCGCTGCCGGCCGGCGTCGCGAGGGACGTGATTGGGGGGTGCCCCACGGGGCTCGAACCCGTAACCACTGGTTCCACAGACCAGTGCTCT
>DAOKZM010000162.1:0-7190 GCA_035325665.1 Thermomicrobiales bacterium
GCCGAGCTCGTGGGCCAACGTGCTCATCCCGGCGAAGGCCGGCTTGAAGTTGGCCAGGATGCGCGACTCCTCGCCGCGCAGCGGCATGCAGAACGCCCCGTCGCGCTTGCCCGGCCGCGGCTCGGCGTCGATCCAGCGCTCGGCGAACGCCCGAGCCGCCAGGGCTCCCATCCGCGGCGCGTAGCCGTTGAACCGGCCCACGACGAAAGCGGTGGCGTCGTCCCACTCCCAGGCTCGGCTGCTGGCGCCGACCGGGGCGAACAGGTCGTGCCAGGCCAGCCGCTCTAGCCCGAGCAGCCGCGCCTTGACTTGCAGGTAACGGCGGAAGTCGGGGAACGCCTCGCGGGCCGCGGCCATCATCGCGTCGAGCGTCGCTCGGTCGATGTGGCTGTCGAAGAGCGAGGCATCCAGTGGCGACTCCCAGCCGCGCCGCCGCGCCAGCGTCGCGTACTCTCCCTTGATCGAGTTCAGCGCGGCGGCGATCGGCGCCTCGGCCCGCTGCCAGGCGGCCAGCTCGGCCTCGTAGGCGCGGCGACGCGTCTCCCGGTCGGCCTCGTAGGCCAGGTTACGGACTGCGCTCATCGGCAGCTCGACGATCTCGCCATCGCGCTCGACCGGCACGAGCAGCTGCGACGAGACGTTGCCCTCCAGCTTCTCCCAGGCCGACCCACCGGAGAGATTCAGCTCGGCCGCCAGTGCCTCCTCGGCCGGCGACATCTGATGGCGTGCCGCCTCGGCGGCGTGGCGCAGCGCGAACTCGTGCGCACGCGCCACCGCGGAGCCGGCCAGCAGCGCATCCACGTCCAGCGATCCGACCCAGGCCGTGAAGCGCGTCTCCAGTTGGGAGAGCAGCGCCAGGTGCTGCTCGAGCTGCGAGTAGGCGGCCTGAGCGGCCGTATCGCGCGAGTCGGTCGCGACGAAGCTGGCGAGGTATGCGCCGAGGATGCTGACCTCCTCGACGACGGCGTTGAAGCGATCCGTCACCGCCTCGAATGCCGCGGCCGTCGCGGCGTCGGTCGCCAGCCCCTCCTGCCGGCCGACACCGTGCTCGTCGAACAACGCCGCCAGCCCGGCGATCGCATCCACGACGGACTGGAAGCCGGCCAGGAACTGCGGCGAGTCGAGGTTCGGGTAGATGACGGTCATGTCCCATCGGGGAAGCTGCTGGGTGGTCACGCGCACGCTCTCTTCCGTGAGGTTCCGCGGCAGCGCCCGCGTCGCGCGCCGCGATGCGAGGATACGACACGCCGCCCGTCAGTCGTGCTCCTCGAGGATGCGCAGCAGGAGCGGCGTGACCGCGTCGGGCCGCTCCCAGGATGGGAAGCCCCCCGCGCCGGGAACCAGGTAGCGGCGGACGTGGGGCAACTCGCGCTCCAGTAGCCGGGCGACATCGAGGAACTCCGGCAGGTCACCTGCCCCATTAACGAGCGACACCGGCTGGCGCAACGAGCCGAGCCGCTCGGTGACCGGCGGGACCAGCGCCTGGACGGCGGCGGTCAGCCAGGGCGCGCCGGAGAACTCGTCCATGATCGCCCGCAGCGCGGCCGCGCCGGGACCGCGCCGCGCGCCGTCGAAGAACGGCTGCTCGAACCAGTCGGCCCGCGCTGCCGCAACCCCCTGCTCGCGAGCGATCGCGCGCTCACGCGCCAGCGCGGCGTCGTTCGGCGCCAGCGGTGCGCCGGGGATGACCGCTCCTTCGAGGATCAGCGACGCAACCCGGTCGGGATGCTCCAGCGCCAGCAGCAGCCCGATCCCCGCGCCGGTGTGAGTGCCAAGGACGTGGGCGCTGGCGATCCCCAGCCGGTCGAGCAGATGGACGACATCCGCCAGATGCTCGGCCGGACCGTAGGCGGCGTCCTCTGGAGCTGGCGAGCCGCCGTGGCCGCGCAGGTCGGCCAGGACAATGCGGTGGCCGGTCGCGAGCGCGGCACGCTGCGACTGCCAGTAGCGATGGTCGTGGCTGAAGCCGTGCAGCAACAGCAGCCAGGGCCCGTCGCCCTCGACGGTGGCATGCAGATCGAGCGCCTCGGATCGCATCGGCATTCCCTCCTCGGCATCGGTGGCATCGGACATGCGCGGTTCAGTGGCGGGGCTAGCGGCGCGACGTTGCGCCGCCCAGGAGATGAACTCCTCCTCTCCAACCCTTCCCGGGGGTGGGTCCGACAGGCTCACCCCCCTCTTGCTGCCTGTCGCAGCGGACAGTGTAGGCGACGAGGCGGCCCAATGACGGCCAGACTAGCGCCCCGAGCAGCGTGACCTTTCGGCTCGGCAAGCTGCCGTCGTCCTTGGCGTTCCAAGTAGTATGTCAGTGCTCTTCTGTCGGGTCGGCAGCCTATCCATTCCTCTGTCATGCTGAGGCCGCAGCCGAAGAATCTCCCCCGGCTTGATGCAGTCGAACGCAGGGAGATCCTGCGCGTGCCGGGAGCCATTGCCCGGGCGCCCTTTGGGCGATGGCGCCCGGGCGCTGGACGATAGGACACGAGGATGGCTGCCGCCCCGACATACGAGCGCTGACCGCCTGCTCACCATGACAGAGGGCGGGCCAGACTGCCACTGGGCACGTCACGCCCATTCAAGCACCCAATATCGGGCGCTATACCTGTCGCCCACTACACGTCGCGAATATTATGTCGTATGATGTTGGTGCGGCGGCTCACCCCCCGTCGCGTGGACCCCACCCCTACCCCACGAAGAACCGCCCGCCGAGATGGCGGGCGGTTCCGTGTTGTGGACGAGGATCGACGACTCTGGGGATCAGGGGCCGACCTCGATGACGAGTTGTGGCGCGGTCGCGCTGCCCGCCTGGCGGCTCGCCATGCTGATTGCGGTCGAGCCGGGCGTCGTGATCGCGAAGCTCACCAGCCCGTTGCCCGTGACCGCGCCGGTGATGTCCAGCTCGACCCAGGACCCGGCGCTGACCGCCGGGGAGGATGCCAGGACCGTCCCGATCGGCGGCGCGTTGGAATAGGTGATCCCTGCCTCCGTCCAGGTGTTGTCGGCGACGGTCTGGACCGCCACCCCCGCGCTGGAGCCGGAGTTGGCGTAGACCCGCAGCAGCACGCGGGTCGGCGTCCCGCTCAGGCCCTGCACGTCGAAGCGTAGATAGCTGCGCAGGTCCGGCGAGGCGTCGGCCCGCAGCTGGGTCGACGACCCGTAGTTAGCGTCGGGCGAGCCGGCGTTGACGTAACTATCGGCGGCCGGGGCGAAGCTCAGCGCGACCGTGGCCGGCGTCGTCACGCTGGCCGGGTCGGACTGCGCCGAGCGGTTGCCGGCCGTGTCGAGCGCCGCGACGGTGTAGCTGTAGGTCGTCCCCGGCGTCGTCGTGTTATCGGTGTAGCTCGGGCTGGTCGCGTCGATCGTGGCCAGCGGCGAGCCGTCGCGGTTGATCTCGTAGCCAGCGACCGCGATGTTGTCGGTCGGGGCCACCCAGCCCAGATCGACCTCGTTGCCGTTCGGCGCGTTCGCGACCAGACCCGTCGGCGTACCCGGTGCGGTCAGGTCGATCGTCCAACTCGCCGTCGCCGGGCTGGCGTCGGTGTTCGCGGCGGCGTCGATCGCCCGGACGGCGAACGAGTGGTCGCCCTCGGCGAGCGAGGGATAGCTGGCCGGGCTGGTGCACGAGGCGAACGCCGCGCCGTCGAGGCTGCACTCGAACGTGCTGCCGGCCTCGGTGGCGTGGAAGCCGAAGCTCGCCGTCGTCGCGTTGGTGGGGGACGACGGCGCGCTGTCGATGACAGTGTCCGGCGGGGTCGTGTCGCCGCTCCCGCCGCCGTCGCTGATGAACGCCGTGTCAACGCCGACGTCATCGAAGGCGATATCGTAGGCCCGGCCGGAGCTGTTCTCACCGAGCTGGATGCGGCCGACCGGAGCCGTGCCGAGGTCGTGCGTCTTCGTCAGCGCGCCGACGAGCGCGCCGTCGAGCCAGACTTGCGTCTCGCTGCTCGCCCCGGCGATCTTGACCCTCAGTTGGATGTCATGCCAGGCCCCTGGGCCAATCGTCGTCGTGCTGGTCGTGCTCGCCCCTGGGACGTCGTTGCGGTAGCCAAGCCGGCCGGTGTTGTTGAGGTAGAGACCGAGGATCGAGGCGCCAGTCGCGGTGCGCACCCGCCCGAGGTAGACGGTGTTGGCCCCCTGACTCAGTACCTTGAAGCGGAGTCGATAATACAGCTCGGTCTGGCCGGTCGCCAGGTTCTCGGTGGCGTAGGTCGCCGTCCCGCTGCTCGTGCCGCGAGCCGCCCAGGCCCCTGCGTAGACCTCCGCCTGCTGGGCGGCGATGCCGATGTTCGACGACCAGCGCGACAGATCGCCCGTCTCGAAGGTATCGCTGAACAGCATCGCGGCCGGCGTCGAGACGGTCGCGTCGTTACTCGGGTCCGAGGTATTCCCGGCGGCGTCGCGGGCGCGGACGGAGTAGGTGTAGCTAGTCAGCGGCGCGACCGTCATGTCAGCGAACGTCGTTCCCGTCCCCGACGAGGTGAGCAATGCCCCGTCGCGATAGATGTCGTAGCCGGAGACGCTGATGTTGTCGATGGAGGCATCCCACGACAGGTTGACCTGGCCGGAGTCGATCGCGACGGCGGCCAGGTTGGACGGCGCGCTCGGCGCTTCGGTGTCGGTCACGTTCGAGAATGCAACGCGGACATCGGTGATCGTGGCCGACTGGCGAACCTTGAGATAGAGCTGCTTGGATGGCCCGTCGTAGTACCAGGCCGAGTCAGTCGCGGCATCCACCTGCGCCTTCGACGTGACGTACGTGATCTCGACCCCGTCCACGCGGATACGGACCGGGGCGGTATCGGAGGCCCCGTGCAGGCTCACCAGCGCGCCGGCCGGGTTCTCGAGCGAGAGCGTGAGCGAGTCATCGACGCCGCTCCACGATGCCGAGGCAACGCCCTTGGTGTAGAGCCGGTTGTACCAGCGGCCGTCAGCCGTCACGACGCGATCGACGTTGACCGACTTGTCGGTTGGCAGGCCGGCGCTGTCGATGAAGAAGATCGGCTCGGTCATCGCCCGCAGCGTGCCGCTGGAGCTGATCACCTCGGCACGGACGTAGGTGATCGGGCCGCTCAAGGGGATCGCCTTCGTCGCCTCGTAGGAGGAGCCGCCGGCCGACTCGCTGACGAACTGGGCGCCGTTGACGACCCAGCGGTGATCGCCAGGTGAACGTTCGCCGTGGCCTGGCCGTCGGAGACGTAGACCGGGTAGCGCGTCGGGTACGGGTCCAGCGACGATGGATCTAGGTTGAACGCGACCCGCCCGCCGAAGTTGTTGCGCGCGAGGTAGACGCGCCCCTCGTAGAGCGAGTGGATGAGCTCGTTGAAGTCGAGCGCCGGAGCGTAGATGTAGGTCGCGTTCTTGCCGGCGTCGAGCCCGGTATGCGTGTCGGTGGACCAGGCGCCGATGATCTGGACCCCCTGCTGGAGGACCGCGTCCCACGCGGCGATCCAGTCCGTCTCGCGCACCTCGAGGAGGTCCGCTCCCTTCCCCGCCGAGTCGATCGCCTCCTGGACGGTGATCGTTGTGCCGGGGTGGTTCAGCTGGGCCGGGTAGCCGGTCTGCTGGGTATCGACGATGCCGTCCGACCCGTAGGTATAGGAGACATACTGCGAGCGCTCGGTAATGCCGAAATTGAAGCGGTTGGAGTGCTTCTGCTGGCCCATCTCGTAGGCGGGGAAGATACGGAACGTACTCGTGTCGAAGTCATCGACGACGCTCGTCCGGTAGACGTACTCGTCGGCCGGGTCGGCCGGGGCCGAGGCGTCGATCGCGTAGGTGTCGAAGTATGCGTCGGCCGTGCCACCTTTGCCGCCGGCAGCCATCTTCAGCTCGGTGAGGCCGTTGTAGTCGAGCGGCTGGTCCGCCGCGCCGATCGTCGCCAGCGCCTGGCTGACGTTGATCGTGTAGCTGTTCCAAGTGTTCAGCGTATAGCTGCCCAGGCTGTTGACGATGACCCGCGCATTCGGGTCGGACGAGGCCACCCGCGGGTTACCGATCTGCCAGACGAGGACGATGCTCTTGCCCGGCGACACGACGCCGGCCGCCGTCGTGTAGCCGTAGGGGGTCGTCTGGACCGATGGGTCGCCGCCGATCGACACCGAGACGTAGGCGCCCGACCCCGCGTCGATCCGCGTCGGGTAGATCGCCACGTTCAGGATGATGTCGCCGGAGCGAAGGTTCGGTCCGCGCTTCGTCCAGATGTACGTCTCGCCATAGTTCTTGCCGGAGCCGGTCGCCTTCAGGTGCAGCGACTTCGCCCCGCTGTTGCCCGGCGAGGACGCCAGCGCGTTCGTCGAGGAGCTCAGCGAGCCGAACGAGCCGAGATCCCAGCGCGTGTAGCTATCCTCGAAGGCCATGTGGTTGGCAGTGAGATTGTTGATCTGAAAGCTGCTAGCGCCATTGTGATCGGTCGCAAATATTGCGTCGTAGCCGTTGGCCACCGCGTCGTGGGCGTGGATGCCCAGGTCGACGTAGGCATCCGCACTCACCGACGAGTGGACGTGGGTATCGACCTTGTACCAGCTCCAGCCGCTCAAAGCCTCGGATTGCTGGGTCGTCCGCAGCAGCGAGACGGCGCTGGCGAACAACGTCAGCAGCAGGAGCGCGCCGGCCATGCGCAGTGCCGGGGAACGTCCCCGTGGACCGCGGGCTGGGGTTAGCGTCTGGTGGCGTCGCAGGAAGCTCATCGTCGATCTCCTCTACCCAGTCAGCACGGGAGGCTAGTGGTCGTGGTCGTCGTGGCCCGGGTCGCCGAGCACCTGGACGGTATCGAGGATGTGGGCCACCGCCTTGAGGTCGCCCTGCCCGAACACGGAGAGCCGGACGACGATCAGATGCCCGCCGGCTGGGGGCGTCGCGGCGATGATGAGGACGTTGCGCGACCCCCCGCCGCAGTTGAACGCGTAGGCGATCTTGCCGACGTAGAACGCGGCGGCCTCGTCGGCGCGCCGGTCCTGCTTGCAGCCAGCGGTGTATTGCTGGACCTCGTTGTCGAGGAAGCCCCCAACTGCGGAGGGGTCGAATTCGTCGTGCGTCGCGGCGATGACGATGCCCGGCTCGGCGCCGGCGTCGAAGCCCTCGAGGTTCGTCGAGGCGGCGACCGCCAGCCCGTGACCCAGGCTGCCGGACGTCCAGTGACGCGACTCGATGTCCTGCCATGCCGTCGGGATCTCGGCCGAGATCGCGTCGGAGTC
>DAOKZM010000163.1:0-235 GCA_035325665.1 Thermomicrobiales bacterium
CGGCACGCCGATGCCCAGGGCGATTAGCGCTTCGGGGTCGCGGTAGAGGCGTTGCGGCTCGTCGATGGCGACGATTCGGCCGGCGTCGAGCACCGCCACGCGGTCGGCCAGCCGGGCGAGCACGTCCGGGTCGCGCTCGACCATGACGACCGTCACCCCCGCGTCTCGCTCGCGCAGCCCGGCCACGACCTGCGTGATCTCACGGCGGCCGACCGGGTCGAGCTCGGCGGTCGGC
>DAOKZM010000163.1:245-1399 GCA_035325665.1 Thermomicrobiales bacterium
ACAACGATCTTCGGCAGCATCGCCAGCACGGACGCGATCCCGACCCGTTGCTTCTGCCCGCCGGAGAGCTGCGTGACCGAGCGCTGGCGCGCGTCCGCCATTCCGACGACGTCCAGCGCCCAGGCGAGCCGTTCCTCGATCTCGCGCGGGTCGACGCCGAGGTTCTCCGGCCCGAATGCGACCTCGTCCTCGACCGTCAGGCCGATCAGGTTCGCCTCGGGATCCTGGAAGACGACGCCGACGCGCGTCGCCAGTTGCGGCACCGGCACCCGCTTCGTGTTCCAGTCGCCGATCCAGACATCGCCGCGGATCGTCCCGCCCGTCTGCTGCGGCGCCAGCCCGTTCAGCGCCAGGCACAGTGTCGTCTTGCCGCTTCCGGTCGTCCCGGTAACCCCCAGCAGCTCCCCCTGCGCCACCTCCAGCGACACGCCGGCCAGCGCATAGCCCGGCTCCTCCCCCCGCTCGGGGTCGAAGACGGGATAGCGGTAGTGTAGGTCGTCGATGCGGATGGCGATGGGCATGCGGGTCCTTCAAATCAGTCACCGATCGTGGGGAATCGTAGCGCACCAGTGGCGGAATCTCTGCGACGGCCCGCCGCTTGGCATGGCGGCGACCTGCGTTGTACACGGCGCACGTCACTAACCCCTCCCGTGTGGGGAGGGGTTGGTGACGCTATTGTCCTATCGGAGTCTTGCTACTCCTCGACCCAGCTTGGCCCGGCGCCCCAGCGGCGGACCGGCGGGTAGGCCTGCCGGATCGCCAGGATGAGCGGGACGGCGACGATCGCGGCGACGAGGACCTGGAAGGTGTTGGGCCAAACGGCTGCCGCCGCCGTGGCGAAGGCCGACTTGCCCTCGTCGGCCTCGAACGAGCTGAATGAGCCGGCCGAGATCAGGATCCACTGGTAGAGGAAGTAACCGACGACGACGATCGCGCCGCCGACGACGACGGCGAGGATCGTCCGCGCCAGCCCACCCCGCCAGGCGATCAGACCGGCGACGAACGCTTGCAGTCCGTGGATGACGAACGTCCCCGGCGCCCAGGCGCCGTAGCCGCTGGACAGGTCGGCCAGGGCGGTGCCGGTCCCACCAGCTACCCCGCCGACGAGCGGCCCGAAGAGGAACGACGCAACGTACAGGGCGATGTCACCGAAG
>DAOKZM010000163.1:1409-7158 GCA_035325665.1 Thermomicrobiales bacterium
TCCGATCGTGATCTGGACGACCCGCGTCATGACGAAGACGACGGCGATCATAACCGCCGCGGCGGCGATCAGCCGGATATCGACTCCGCCGATATCGCTGACGCTGACATTCCGGGCCGCATTGTCCTTGGAGCCCTTGGTCTGATCGAAGCTCACCGCACCCATCCCCCTTGATCCGACGACCGCTCGCATCCCCATTCGACGGGCACGCAGCGACTATCGGTCGCGAAACGACGATAGCTCGATGTTGCCGTGCCCGGCCCGGTCCAGGAACATCCAATTGGAGCCATCCAAGGGCCGTTGAGCGCGCCGCGGCGAGGGCACGGCGCGAGTCGTGCCCTCGCTCTCGTTCTCTTCGGTCAGCGTCGCGGGGCTAGTGATCCTTCTTGAAGGCGTCCTTGACCGAGTCCTTGGCGTCGTCCAGCGCATCCTTCGCCTTGCCGACCGCCTGGCGACCCTCGCCCATGGCCTCGTCGCGCTGGCCCTCGCGGCGCATCTCCTCGTTATCGGTCATGTCGCCAACGGCCTGTTTGACCTTGCCCTTGGCCTCGTCCCACTTGCCCTTGGCCTTGTCGTCGTTGCCACCCATGGTGTTGCTGCTCCCTCTTATCTGGCCTGGCGGTCGGGTCCGCCTGGCTCGTACGATCCTGCTAACGCAAGCGAAGTGCCAACCGATTACGTGCCTCGCGGCGAGTTGCGCCCGTCGGGTCCGTTCGGATCGCTCTGCGGCATTCGCATCGCGGCGTCGAGGTCGTCCCATGGCGCGCCGGGGTCGGCGTCGTACGGCGGTTCGCCCGGAACTCCGACAGGCCCGGCGCCCAGGCCGCCGCGAGCCGTCTTGCGGGCGTTCGCCACGTCGGCGGCGTCGAGGTCGCCGGCCGGGATCTCCGGCGTGCTCTCGGTCGCGCCACCCTCCATCGCGTCTCGCGTGCGGATGTCTTCCCCTCGGGCCCCGGCCATCGCGCTCGCCTCGCGGAGCTTCTGCTTGCGATTGAGGTCGTCTGTGAAGCTGTCGTCGCGCTCTCGCGTCATGATGTGCCGCCCTTCCGCGGGTCCGCGGAACTGCCGAGATCGTCGAGATCGCCGCCGCCAGCGCCGCCCATCCCCGATGGGATGTCCTTGCGGAGGATCTGGTTCGTGGCCTCGTTTTCTGGATCGTTGTTCGGCAGCGCCTGGCCGGCGTCGCGCGATCGCCCTCCGCTACGACGGCGCTCATTCGCGCGCTCGCTCTCCAGTTCGCGTTCCAGTGGCGTCTCGACGTCACCTCCTGGCGTCTGGATCTGGCGTGTCTCGGGACCGACATCCTCGCCGAGAACCCCGACTGCGCGATCCTGTCCCTGATCGTGTTCGGTGCTCATCCGTCGCGCCGTCCCTCCGCCCGATCGTCCTCGGGCTCGCCGGATACACGTGTCGGCTGGACGTTGTCGAGGTCGCCGGTGCCGGCGAGGAGCGCATCCTGCGCGTTGCCGACGTCGTCCATCCGGCTGGGCGTCTCGCCGGCTGCCTCGGCCTCGAGCTCGCGCCAGTCGTCGGCCTGCTCGCCCTCGTCGCCGACGATGTCGCCGGCCCAATTGCCGCGAACCCTACCCTGCGCGTCCTGCGGATTGCGCCGGATGTGGTCGTCGTCGTTCGAGTGTGCGATGCGTGGCATCTGCGCCGTCCTTTCCGCCTCGTCGCTAGCGGCTATTGCCGCCGGGTCGGTGTGATGGGAGACGGCGCAAGCGGGGCGCCAGCCGGCGTCGGTCGTCGGTGGATCAACTGCCGACCGTGGCCGGACACTCGCCGACCGGAGCGACGCCGGTGCTCGTAGCGAACCCCAGCCCATTGAGCAGCGTCGTGAGCTGGTTGCGCGCCTGCTCCGCCGTCTGGTCGAGGATGCTCGAGTCGCAGGCCGCGCCGAGGATGGCGTCCTGTGCCGTCTGGCGCGCTTCCGTCTCGAGATCGGCGTCTCCCCGCGAGAGCAGCCCGCGTTCGCGGTCGTAAACGCGCGTCTGCTCGTTGTCGAGCGTGCTGATGAAGATCTCGGATGGCGGAAGCCCGGCGCGCGCGGAATCGCCGCCGACCGTAACGTCCGCCTCGTCGAGTTTCGCCAGGTCGCCTCCGGCAATGACGGAGCCATGGGCGATCAACAGGGTGCGGTCGCCGAAGAGCATGTCCTGAAAGCTGTTGCTCTGTTTCTCGGCCGAGATCACCTTCTCGATCGTGTGGCTCTGCGTCTCCAGACGCGCGAGGTCGCGCACTTCGATAACACGGCCTGTCACCGGTCGGCGATCTTCGTCTCCGGCTCGGAGAAGACGCCGAACGGGTTGAAGTCCATCCAGCCGCCGATGCGCTCGATCACGACGCCAATGACGAGGACGAGCAGGAGCGCCGTCCCGGCCGCGATCGCCAGCGCCAGAAGGCCGCCGCTCAGACCCTGACCCGGACGAGCGCGCTTGATGCTGCGTCCATCCTGTGCCACCTGTCTCCACCCCGATCCTGGCGCCCCATCCGTCGCAAGGCTTCCCGCGCCGCGCGACACCGCTGGAGTCTGAAAGGCAATTCACCTGCGACGAGCACATCTGACGCTGGGACTCCGGTGAGAGGCTTATAACACCCACTTCAGTCTGGAATACGGCGGCACGTTGCGATATATTGCACGCACGATGGTCAAGACGCGATGGACAAGCCCGTCAGCGACGACGTAGCGCACGCTCGGTGGACGGCAGCCGATCGAGGGACGGGCGCCCGCTGCCGCGTGCGGTAAAGAAGGGGACGGATGGTCGAGCTAGCGGACTACGCGGTGGGCGACGAGGTGTTCGGTCCGTCGAATCCGTCCGAGCTCACTTATCGGATTCTCGACGGCTACGTCCGGCTGTACCGCATCCTGCCGAACGGACGATCGATCAACATGGCGTTGCTCGGGCCGGGCGAGTTCTTCTCGCAGGTGGCCGTCAGCGACGGCGACGACCGCTGTGTCGCCGAGGCGATCGCCCCAGCGCGGCTCGAACAGTTCGCGTTCGACGCGGCGTCGTCCCTCAGTAGCTGTTCGGAAGAACGCGACCGCGGGATGATCGCATCGCAGGCGCGACAGATCGCGATGCTGCACGTCCTCGTCGAGCAGCTCCTGGCGCGTGATACCGGCGTGCGGCTGGCGACGACGTTGCTCGACCTGGCGGGAGGCTTCGGCGCCGAGCGGCCCGACGGGCGCGTGGCGATCTTACTGCCGATCACCCACCAGTGGCTGGCGAACATGATCGGCTCCAACCGCGTGACCGTCACGCGCAAGCTGATCGAGCTCAGCCAGGCCAACGCCGTGAGCACCGAGGGGCGTAGCACCCTCGTCGTTGACCCGCACCTGCTGCGGCTCCTGGCCGCCAACTGACGAGGCAGTGAGAGGCGTCTCGACGCTGGCTATCGTCGCCGCGCGGCGCGCGGCGATCGACTTCACCATTCATTCCTATGATGCGTCCGGCGATCATCGCTCCGACGGCTGGGGCGCCGAGGCGGCCAGGGCGCTCGGCATCGACTCGGCCCGCGTGTTCAAGACGCTCGTCGTCGCGCTCGACGACGGCCGGCTCGTGGTGGCGGTCATCCCGGTCAGCGCGCGGCTGCGTCCGAAGTCGGTCGCGGCGGCGTTCGGAGCGCGTGAGGCGCGGCTGGCCGAGTCGCGGGATGCCGAACGGGCGACCGGCTACGTAGCCGGTGGCATCAGCCCGCTGGGCCAGCGCCGGAAGCTACCCATGGCGATCGACGCGTCGGCGTTCGCCTTCCC
This sequence comes from Thermomicrobiales bacterium, assembly GCA_035325665.1. Lineage (GTDB taxonomy): Bacteria > Chloroflexota > Chloroflexia > Thermomicrobiales > CFX8 > JAMLIA01. Next base: position 5,164 of record DAOKZM010000163.1, read on the forward strand.
GACGATCCACGTCAGCGCCGGCCGGCGCGGTCTCGAGATCGAGCTCGCGCCGGACGACCTCGCTCGTCTGACCGGGGCGATGGCAGTGGAGCTGACGAGTTAGCGGGCAGCGATTCGCGCGGTGTGGGCAAAGAAAGAGGCCCCGACGAGCCGCTCCGTCTCGACGCGCGCCTGTCGCCTCTGACCGGGCCGCCCGGCGAACCGGACGGTGGTAGATTCCGACAGCCGGGTCAGCGGCAAGCCGCCTTCCCGATCCGAACCCTCCGCGGTCAGCCGCTCCACGAGGCTTGCGCCTGTCTTGCGACTCCGGTTGAGGAGTCCGAGCCCTTCCGCCAGACAGTAGACCGCTGGCTTCCGGTGCGTCGATCCACGAGAACTCATCGGGACCGTACGTACAATCTAGCAGGGGCGTGCCCAGTTGTCAATACCCTGTTTCGACCGATTTTCGATCTGGTTTCGCTGGGGCCGCGATCAACGCAGAATAACGATCAGCACGACGATCAGCGCGATCACTAATGCGACCGCCGCGATCGTGGTGATGATCCGCGCTCGCGACTTCGGCCGCTTGCCGACGATCTCGCCGGTCCGCCCGTTGAGCATCACCCGGTAGTCAGCGCCGTCGTAGCGATAGCCGAACAGCCAGACCGGCAGGTAGCAGACGGCGGCTTTGCGGTCGGACAGCCGCGTATCGACGCGCGTCAGACGCTCGACCTCGCGCGCGCAAGCGTCGCGCTCCATCTGCTGGATCTTCGGCTCGCCGGCCGCCCAGGCGCCGCCGGCATCGATGCCTGGCTCCTCGGCCGAGTATCCGGCGATAGCGTCGGCGGTGAATGTCAGCATGCCCTCTTCGGGGAACGGCATCAGTTGGTCGGCCTCGTCCGCGGTGAGGCCGGTCGAGCCGCAGATCCAGGCGCGGTGCTGGCCGTCGTGTGTCCCGCTCCGCCGGCGCCAGGTCTTGTATTCTTCCGGCTCCAACCGGGTTTCGGTCTTGCCGTCGCTGGCGGTGAATTGCCGCGGGACCTGCCGGATGTGGGTCTGGGACACCTCGCCCTCCCACTCCGATGTCGCGTGGGCGTCGAGGCGCCAGAAGGGGACGTAGGCGCCTTGGCCCTTATCAAGGGTCGAGCGCGACTGTAGGTCGCGCGGCGCGAAGAACGAGTCGCCGAGCCATTCGCGAATGCCGGCGACTGCGCCGTCCTTGTCGATCGAGAACGGCAGGACCAGCCTCGGCACATCAGCCGGCAATTGGGCCCCGGCCGCGGCCGCCCGCACGGCGATCGCCGTCCCGCAGAACGGGCAGCGCAGCATCTGCGTCCGCGGGTCGAACGACGTGGTTGCCCCGCAATTCGAACAGGTGTATGTCTCGAGCGTCGCGGAGGTATTCGCGGTCATGACAAGCCCTGATGGGAACGGGCATTCTGCCCGGCGGCAGATCGTGGTCGCAGTGTACGGTGGCACTCCCGGCGGCGCAATCGGCCTCGGCAGGTTGACCGAGTCGCCCTCGATGGACACAATCCCTCGCAGGTGACGGACCGTCACCGCTGACCGCAAAGGGGAATCCAATGAGCGCTCCGAACGCCGACCTCACCGCCCAACCCGTCGCCTGGCGGCCCGACGCCGAACGGCTCGCCCGCAGCCGGGCGCTGGCGTTCGCCCGCGCCAACGGGCTCTCGACCTGGGAGGAGATCGCCGACCGCGCGGCGGCCGACCCCGCCTGGTTCTGGGGCGGGGTTGCGGAGGAGCTCGGCATCGTCTGGTCGCGCCCCTACGATTCGGTCCTCGACCTCTCAGGGGGGCTGGCCTGGCCACGCTGGTTCGTCGGCGGCCGGATGAACTACGTTGAGAGCGCCGTCGACCGGCATCTCGACACGCGGGCCGACGATGCTGCGCTCCTCTGGGAGGGTGACGATGGTACGACCCGCTCGCTGACGTTCCGTGAGCTCGCTGCCGAGGTTAACCGCCTGGCGAACGCGTTGCGGGCGCTCGGGATCGGGA
>DAOKZM010000164.1:0-3645 GCA_035325665.1 Thermomicrobiales bacterium
TCGCGGTGCGCCAGCGACTCGACACCGCGTGGTACTTCCTGGCCGCGGTCGGCTACGGCGGCGTCACGCCGCAACAGATTGCCACCCGGCTGGTCGAGTCTCGCGAGCCGGAGGGACTTGCCCCGCCGACCAGTCACGCCCCGGCCCCGCCGCCGGCGAACCTCCAGGTCATGGGCGTTGGCGACCTCTACACCCGGCTGGCCAACTGCTGCAAGCCAGTCTATGGCGACGAGATCGTCGGCTACGTCACCCGCGGCCGCGGCATCACCGTGCACCGCGCCGATTGCAGCAACATGAAGAACGTCGACGAGGACGGCCGCAAGGTGGACGTCTCCTGGGGCGAGCAGACCGCGCGCTCCTACCCGGTTGCTATCCGGATCGACGCCTGGGATCGCGTTGCGCTTCTGCGCGACATCACTAGCCTCGTCGCCGACGAGCGCGTGAACCTGCTGAGCGTCCTGACCAACGTCCACGAGGACCGCACCGTGACGGTGCTGATGACGATCGAGGTCAGCGGCGTCAAGCAGCTCAGCCACGTCCTGCAGCGGGTCGAAGGCATCCGCGGCGTCTTCGACGTTCGCCGCGAGCTCGGCGAGACGGTCGCTGGAGCGGCGCGCGCGAGCTCTGACTGAGCGGCTCGGGACTCCCGCACAACCTTGACACTAACCGTATCAACTGCTATCATTCTCGGGTGTTAGCACTCACGCGCGTGGAGTGCTAAGTCTGTGAGAGAAGCATGTCATCCGAGCATGAGCTGACGCTCCGGCAGCGCGAGATTCTGCGCCTGATCGTGAAAGAGTACGTCCAGGGCAGCCGCGCTGTCGGGTCACACACGCTGATAGACCGCTACCCGCTGCGCATCTCGTCGGCGACCGTCCGTAACGAGATGGCCTCGCTGGAGCGGATGGGCTACATCCACCAGCAGCACACCTCGGCCGGCCGCGTGCCGACCGATCGCGGCTACCGTTTCTACGTCGAGAACTACGCCGTAGAATCGGCCCTGCCTCCGAACGACCAGATCATGATTCGCCACCAGTTCCGGCAGGTCGAGACGCAGTTGGAGAGCTGGCTGCAGCTGGCCGCGAGCGTGCTGGCCGGCTTCGCCCAGAACGTCTCGCTGGTCACGTCGCCGAAGCCGAGCGTCTCGCGGCTGCGCCATTTCGAGCTGCTGTCGCTCAACGAGCGCTCGGTCCTGCTGATCCTGGTGACTCAAGAGAGCACGGTCCGCCAGGGCATGCTGCACCTGGCCGACGAGGTCAGCCAGCAGAGCCTGTCGGCGTGCGCCGACCGGCTGAACCTGCTGATGGCCAACCTGACCGCCGACGAGGCGCGGGCGAAGACCACGGACCTGAGCGGGCTCGACCGGATCGTTTGCGACCACGTCATCACCACCCTCTCGGCGACGCAGGCGAGCGCGACCGAGCTCCACTATCACGGCGTGGAACACGCTCTGCAACAGCCTGAGTTTGCCGGGTCGGATGCGGCCCAGCAGCTGTTCGACCTGTTGCGCGGCGGCGCGCTGCTCTCCGAGTTGCTGCCCCAGCTGACGCATGGCGACGACATCCAGGTGTTCATCGGCGAGGAGAACCGCTCGGAGGACTTGTGGCCGTTCGGCGTCGTCGTCGCGACCTATGGCGTCGACCAGGAGGTGACCGGGCTGCTCGGCATCCTCGGCCCGCGACGGATGCCTTACGAGCGGTCGATCTCGTCGGTGCGCTACATGGCGCGGCTGATGAGCGACCTGATGCGCGATCTGTATACGGCACGTGATGCATAGCCGTCGGACTTGGAGGAACGATGTGGTAGAGGATGTCGAACGTTCGGTCGTCGGGCCGGACGAGGTAGCCCCGGCGGGCGGGGAGCCATCGGAGCTGGACCAGCTTCGCGCCGAGTCGGCCGAACTGCTCGATACGCTCCAGCGCTCGCGCGCGGAATTCGCCAACTACCGGCGGCGCGTCGAGCAGGAGCGCGAGCTCTCGCGCCAACGCGCGACCGAGGATATCGTGCGTAAGCTGCTGCCGATTGCGGACGATTTCGAGCGGGCGCTGAAGTCGGTGCCGGACGAGATTGCTGGCGATGCCTGGTTCGAGGGCATCCGGCTCGTCGAGCGCAAGCTCTGGCACGTCCTCTCGAGCGAGGGTGTCGAGCCGATGGAGAGCGTCGGCCAGCCGTTCGACCCGACGCGCCACGACGCCGTCATGGTCGACGAATCAGCTGATCGCGCCGACACCGTCGTTGAGGAGTTCCAGCGTGGCTATCTAGTCAACGATGCAGTGCTCCGGCCGGCCATGGTGAAGGTCGGCTCTAACCCAAACGGCGCGGGCAGCGGCCCGCACGCATAGCGAACCGGGACGGCAGCGAGCCGCGCCGGGCACAGTCTGAGGAGGAATATCCATATGGCACGAACGATCGGTATCGACCTGGGGACGACCAACTCCGTCGTCGCCGTCATCGAAGGCGGCGAGCCGACGGTCATCACGAACGCCGAGGGCGAGCGGCTGACACCATCCGTCGTCGCGATGTCGTCGAGCGGCGAGCGGCTGGTCGGCCGCTTCGCCAAGCGCCAGGCGGTCACCAACCCGAAGAACACCATCTTCTCGGTCAAGCGCTTCATCGGCCGACGCTTCGACGAGCCGGAGGTCCAGCGCGACCTCAAGCTGGTTCCCTACGACGTCCGCCAGGGCGGCAGCAATAGCCTTGAGATCAAGATGGGCGACCGTTGGTACCGGCCCGCCGAGATCTCGGCGATGGTTCTGCAGAAGCTGAAGGCGGACGCCGAAGCATACCTTGGCGAGAAGGTCGACAAGGCGGTCATCACCGTCCCGGCCTATTTCGACGACAGCCAGCGGCAGGCGACCAAGGACGCCGGCCAGATCGCCGGCCTCGAGGTGCTGCGCATCATCAACGAGCCGACCGCCTCGGCGCTGGCTTACGGCCTGGAGAAGAAGGGCGACGAGAAGATCGCCGTCTACGACCTCGGCGGCGGCACCTACGACATCTCGATCCTCGACCTCTCCGAGGGCGTCTTCCAGGTGCTCGCCACCAACGGCGACACCCATCTCGGCGGCGATGACTTCGACCAGGTGATCATCAACTGGCTGGCCGATGAGTTCAAGAAGCAGGAAGGCATCGACCTGCGCAGCGACCGCATGGCGCTGCAGCGGCTCAAGGAGGCGGCCGAGAAGGCCAAGATCGAGCTGTCCTCGACACAGCAGACCGACATCAATCTGCCGTTCGTCACCGCCGACGCCAGCGGCCCGAAGCACCTGAACGTCACGCTGACCCGCTCCAAGCTGGAGCAGCTGGTCGACGACCTGATCAAGCGCACCGTCGGCCCGATGGATGCTGCGCTCAAGGACGCCGGCCTGAGCAAGGGTGACGTCGATGAGGTCCTGCTCGTGGGCGGTCAGACGCGTATGCCGGCTGTCCAGAAGGCGGTGACGGACTTCTTCGGCAAGGAGCCGCACAAGGGCATCAACCCGGACGAGGTCGTCGCGATCGGCGCCGCGATCCAGGCCGGCGTCCTCGGCGGCGAGGTCAAGGACATCCTGCTCCTCGACGTCACTCCGCTGACGCTGTCAATCGAGACGCTGGGCGGCGTGGCCACCGCGCTGATCGAGCGCAACACGACGATCCCGACCCGCA
>DAOKZM010000164.1:3655-4956 GCA_035325665.1 Thermomicrobiales bacterium
TCACCACCGCCTCGGACAACCAGGGGCAGGTCGAGATCCATGTCACCCAGGGCGAGCGGCCGATGGCAGCGGACAACAAGACGCTGGCCCGCTTCATCCTGGATGGCATCCCGCCGGCCCCGCGTGGCATCCCCAAGATCGAGGTCACGTTCGACATCGACGCCAACGGCATCCTGAACGTCTCGGCTAAGGACCAGGCAACCGGCCGCGAGCAGAAGGTCACGATCACCGCGTCGAGCGGCCTGAACAAGGACGAGATCGACCGGATGGTCAAGGAGGCCGAGTCGCACGCGACTGAGGACCGCCAGCGGCGCGAGGCGATCGAGTTCCGTAACCAAGCCGAGGCGATGGTCTACCAGGCCGAGCGGACGCTCTCGGACTACGGCGACAAGGTTCCGAGCGAGGTCAAGCTCGACCTGGAGCAGAAGGTCGCCACGGTCCGCGACATCCTGGCCAACGATCCGGAGAACATCGACCGCCTGCGCTCGGCGTACGACGAGATGAACCAGACCCTGTCCCAGGCTGGCGCCTCGATGTACGAGCAGGCCGAGGCGGCCGGCCAGGCGGCTGGCCCAGACGGCGCCACCGAGGGCGAGCCCGCCGGCGAGGAAGACGAGACGACCGTCGAGGGCGAGTTCCGCGAGGTCGGCTGATCCCCGAGCCAGTAGCACGTAAGCCACCGGCTCCTTCTCCATCGGGAGGAGGGGCCGTTCTTCTATCGTCATCCACCGTGGCCGGTCGCGGACTCTCCGACATCGGCGAGCCACGAGGCTGACTGCGCCTCGCTTGCGGCGAGCCGCGTCGTGCCGCGGGCGTCGATGAGGATGCTGGCGTGGCTGGCCCGACTCAACGCCAGCCGTGCGCTTCGCTCTCCACCGACGGTCGCCCCATCCTGTCCGGCGATGGTTGCCGTTTCCCCACGCCACGACCGCGGCGCGACCAGCTCGACGCTGCCCCACGGAACGCTGAATCGGACTACCCGGCCATCCGGCGTGGAGATCGTGCCGCGCGCCGCGAGCAGGCCTGGCTCGCCGTCGCCAGCGACTACAACCACCAGCGCGGACGCCACCAGCAGATCGTTCGCGGCGACCGAGGCCATCGACGCCTCGTCGAGTGCCGCGGCGACGTTCGTGAGCGCGTCCCGATCGACCACGACCTCAATCCGGCCGACCGGCGGCTGGACGATGTCGGCCAGCGTGAGCATCGCGACGCCGGGCTGCATAGCCGCGAACGGCTCCCCGGCGATGACCAGGTCGGCGGTTCCTCCGATCGCCCTCCAGGCGCGGTGGCAGTCCTCGACC
>DAOKZM010000164.1:4966-7091 GCA_035325665.1 Thermomicrobiales bacterium
GCGCCGCTCGGGCGTCGCCTGTGTCGTCGTCGCGGGCCGCGGTCGCGGGCCGCGTCTCGAGCGCCGGCCGGCCCTCTGGCTCGGCGCGGATGGGGAGAATCCGCCCGTCCGCACGCCGCGCCTCAATGTAGGTGACCGCCGCGCCGCGCGCGCGCGCGACCGCCGCGCAACTGAGCGAGATGGCGTGAAGTCGGTCGATGGCAACCAGTGACTGGTGGGCTAGGTCGTCCGGATCGGAGACGACGAAGACCGGGTCGCGCTGGATCTGGCCGGCGGCCAGGCCGGTCCGGGCGGCGAGCATCGCCGCGAGCTCCTCGACCGCCGCCGAGAGCGATGGGCCACGCTCGCACGCCGCGTCGGCGACGAAACGCGGCTGCCCCGCGACGCGGGCGAACAGTACGCCGCGCAGTACCTCGGCTCCGGCCTCGACGACGAGCGCCATTCCTCGCGCCGCCAGGCCGCCTGCAGCCGTCACCAGACGACCAGCGCGACGAAGAGCGCTGCGGCGATGGCGAGCAGTGCGGCCACCGCGATGAGCGGGGCCGAGAGCCACCGCGAGCCGGAGATGCCCGCGGCGGCTGCTGTTGTCGCAGGTCGATCGGCGTCAGCGGCAGGGGCGCGCGTCACCCAGGCCGTCGAGACGCGTGGGACGGCAACCTCCGGCGGCACGGCCCTCGCAAGCGCTTCGTCCTCGGCCTCCGGCTCGTCGAGCCAGTTCGGTAGCTCGAACGTCCCGTCAGCCGCCGAGTTCTCGCGCAGCCATTCGGGTAACAAGGCGTCTCGCACGTCGTCGGAGTCGGCGGGTCGCTTGTCGTCCGTCATCGGTGGCCTCCGTTAGCGCTGCAGCTCGGCGGTGTCGATCCAGATCGTTACCGGGCCGTCGTTAACGAGTGACACTTGCATCTCAGCGCCGAACACCCCGACGCCGACCTCCAGTCCGGCGTCGCGACACTTGGCGGCGACGAGATCGACCAGCGGCGCGGCCACATCGGGCGGAGCGGCGGTCACGAACGACGGCCGGCGCCCCTTGCGAACGTCCCCGTAGAGCGTGAACTGCGAGACGACGAGGACCGCCAGCCCCAGGTCGAGCGCCGACAGGTTCATCTTGCCGGCTTCGTCGGAGAAGATGCGCAGGTTGACGATCTTTGCCGCGACCTGCCGAGCCTCCGCCTCGGTGTCCTCGCCGCGGACGCCGACCAGCGCCAGCAGCCCCTGGCCGATCGACGCGACGCGCTCACCGTCGACATCGACCGACGCGCTTCGCACCCGCTGGACGACCGCTCTCATGCTTCTGCCCGCTCCTCCAGCAGCGCGACGGCCAGCGCCGCCAGCCCCTCGCCCCGCCCGATCGCGCCGAGGCGTTCATTCGTCGTCGCCTTGACGTTTACTCGTTCGACCGGCAGGCCGGCGAGTCCCGCCAGCCGCTGGCGCATCTCGGCGCGGCGCGGGGCGACCTTGGGCCGCTCACCGACGATGGTCAGGTCGACGTTCACCAGTGCGAAGCGCGGCCGGACGAGGTCGATAGCAAGCTCCAGCAGCCTGCCGCTGTCGGCGTCGCGCCACTCATCGTCGCCGGGCGGGAAGTGGTCGCCGATGTCCCCCATCCCGGCGGCGCCGAGGATTGCGTCGGTCACGGCGTGCAGCTCGGCCGCGGGGTCGGAGCGGCCCTCCCGTCCGATCTCCCCGGGGCACTCCACCCCATACGTCTGCCCTCTCGGCGGCCAGGATCGACCGCGCGATGGTGAGGTCGAGCGGCCAGGTGATCTTCAGGTTGCGGGCGTCCCCCGCGACGAGCGCGACCGGGTAGCCGGCCGCCTGAAGCATGCCCCCCTCGTCGGTTGCCTGGCCAGCGCGATCGAGCGCGTCTACGAGCCAGTCGCGCCGCGCGGCCTGCGGCGTTTGGGCGGCCGCCAGGGTCTCCCGGTCGACGACGCCCGCCGAACGGCCATCCGGCGTCGTCCGGTGCAGCGTATCGCTGACCGGCACGACCGGGATCGCCGCGCCGACCTTGCGGGAGGCGGCGATGATACGGTCGATCAGCGCATCGTCAAGCAACGGGCGCGCGGCGTCGTGGACGACGACGATTCCGGCGTCCGGCAGGTAGGCCAGGCCGGCGCGAGTCGAG
>DAOKZM010000165.1:0-472 GCA_035325665.1 Thermomicrobiales bacterium
CCGAGATCCGGTAGCCGGCACGGGTGATGATCTGGCCGGAGACGACCGAGGCGACCGCCCAGCCGATCGAGAACGGCGCGACGGGCAGGCCGGCGTCGATCGGCGAGCCGCCGAGGACGCCCTGGACGTAGAGCGGGACGAACGATGAGATGCCGAACATCACCCCGCCGATCAGTGTGCCGGCTGCGGTGACGACGGCGATGACCGGCGAGCGGAACAGCGCCAGAGGCATCATCGGGCTGGGGAAGCGGCGCTCGTGGAGCAGGAACCAGCCGATCAGCACGACCGAGACGAGGATCATCCCGCCGGTGCGCGGGGCAAGCAGCGAGGCCCCTTCGCCGATCTCCAGCAGGGCGAAGAGGAATGCGGTGATGCCGGCGGTCAGCAGCAGCGCGCCGAGGTAGTCGATGCGGCTGCGCTCGCCGGCCCGCTCCTCGTGGAGCGAGCGCCACATCAGCCAGACCGAGACGAC
>DAOKZM010000165.1:482-7075 GCA_035325665.1 Thermomicrobiales bacterium
AGGTTCAGGTAGAAGATCCAGCGCCAGTCGATCACCTCGACGATCAGTCCGCCAAGGGTCGGTCCGGCCACCGCCGATGCGCCCCAGACCGCCGAGAAGAGGCCGGCCATCTTGGCGCGCTCCTCGACCGAGAAGAGGTCGCCAAGGATCGTGAACGTGACCGGCACGATGCCGCCAGCCCCCAGCCCCTGAATCGCGCGGAAGGCGACGAGCTGCTCCATGCTCTGGGCGAGGCCGCAGAGTGCGGAGCCGAGCACGAAGAGCGCCGCGCTGATCACGAACAGCGGCTTGCGACCGTACATGTCGCTGAGGCGACCGTAGAGCGGGACAGTCGTCGTCGACGTCAGGAGATAGGCGGAGAAGACCCAGGAATAGAGCGACAGGCCGCCGAGCTGGCCGATGATCGTCGGCATCGCCGGACCGACGATGCTCGAATCGAGGGCGGACAGGAACGTCCCAGCCATCGCCGCGACGATGACTAGCCGCCGATTCGTGACCCGATCGGCCGTCAATGGACTGGACATAATCACTCCCACGCGCCGGAATCGGGCGCCGGCGAGGCGCTGTGGTTGCCCCGGTTCAGAAGGCCGGCGTATTGTAGCAGCGCTAGGCGGGATGACTGGTCAGGAGTAGGGGATGAACGACGCTCGTGGGTCGGATGCACGATCGGTCGACATGATACGAAGGTTGGCCGCGCGAAAGCTCGTCGATAGGGCGGTGCTTCTGGGCGAAGCGCGATGGCCGGGATCGGGACCGCTGATCCGCCTGGCGGCGTGGCCGGAGCTGGCGCCGAACGAGCGCGCTGCCCGGCTTGAGGCGATCGGTCCGGAGGCGCTGGGCCAGCTTCGCTCGCTCGCTGAGATGCAGCCGGACCTGTCTGCCGTGTTGGCCGAGCTCGAGGCGCACAGGATCGTCGGCTCGGCCGGCACTGGTGAAGCCTCCCGGCCCGCTGAAGCAGAGACGGGCGAGGTAGAACCCGCCATCTTGGCCCAGCCAGCGCCGCAGCCACTCATCGACGCGGCGACAGAGCCAGTCGAGGCCGCGACGATCGACCTGCCACCCGCGAGCGAGATCCTGGCGCCGATGGTGGATGATGCGGCGATCGCCGAGGCTGCGGCGATGCTGGAGCGGGTGCATGCGCGCGTGCAGCGATCCATCGACCGGGCGGCCGAGGCCAGCTTCCCGTCCCTGGTGGCGCCTGTGGTAACGACCGCTCCAGCGAAAGTTGACGACGGCGGGGCGTTCGGCGCGGATGTGCTGTCGCGGACGCTAACGCGCGGGGCGCCAGAGGAACGGCTGGCCGGCCTCCGGCGCGTGGCCGAGTCAGCCGGGTTGTCCTATGTAGAAGTGGACGCCGCGAAGCTGTCGCGAGGCGATCTCTACGGCCGGTTGGTCCGGGTCGGCTCGGGAGTTGAGACGGAGGTCGGGGCGTTGCCGCGAGCGGTCGCTCGCCCGGGGCTGGTGGCGTTCGTCGGAAGGTTGCCGGCCTGGATGAGCGCGCGAATAGAGGAGGGGTACTGCGACATTCCAGGAACCAACGCGACGGTCCGGGTTCACCCCGAATGCCGGGTCGTCGTGGTGGACGCAGGATGAGCGCAAGGCTCGAGCGCGAGAGACAGCGAACGCGGGAGCACGTCGCCCCCGCGTCTTCATCATCGGAGATGGGATGGATCATACGGGCTCTGCCCAACGACGTAAGAACGCCGCTCTATCGTGCCGGACGTGCCGGCTGTCCTCCCATTCCAGCAGCCAGGCCGCTTGCCTGACTACCGTGATCTATCGTGCTGCATTTGGCCGAGGCCGAACTGGTTGAGTCTAGCTACCTGGAACCGGTCGTTCAGGCGCTCGGCCTGCGGCGATCTTCGAGGAGTGGGCAGTGCACCCAGAGGGCGATCCCACTGCCGGCTATGCCGAGGTGTCGCGTCACCTGCACTCCTCCTTCCTGTCGCGCGCTACCAACCAGAATCGTTGGGGCGAGTGTAGTACATCCCCATCGAAAGCGCAACCGCCAAGATAGAAGATCGCAACATGCGTAATAGGCGTTCGCCACAGTGGCGAGGTATCGCGGCGGCCCGGGCAGACATCCCGCCGCCGCGATGGATGGAACAACGAGGGGGCTACCCCTGGGACGCGACCTCGTAGCCAGCCTCGGACAGGCCGGCGATGATCGTGGCGTCGGCGACGGCGTCGCTCGCCCGGACCGTCACGATCTTGGTCGGGATATCGACCTTGACCTGCTCGACCCCCTCGATCTGGCTCAACTCGTTGGTGATCGCACGAACGCAGTGCTCGCAGCTTACGTCGGGGACGAGGAACGTCTTCTCAACCATCTGGCCTCCTCGTAATCACATATGTCAATATACCCCGTCGGGGTATCCCCAAGAGTGTAGCACATCCTCATGGATGACGAACCAGACATAACCTATGCGACTACCATGGCATACTGCGAGAGAAGGGAGAGGACATGACGACACGGGCGGAGCGGTACGTTGGGCATACGCGTGTCGTCCTGGGCGACGGCGGCGTGCTCGATTTCCCCCGCGAGGCGATCTACACCGGCGGGAACGCGCGGGGCGTGATGGCGGCCGGCGCGGCCGGCGCGATCCGGCGGGCGGGTGGGGGCGCTGTCGAGCGACAGCTACGGGAGCAGTTGCCGCTCCTGCTGGGCGTGACGTACCTTACCGAGCCGGGTGCGTTGCGCGAGGCGGGGGTGCGGCAGATCGCCTACGGCGTCGTTGCTCCGCGGCCTGGCGACTCACCGACGCGGGCGGCGGTTGAGGCGGCGCTGTTCTCGGCCCTGGAGCAGCTCGCGGTACTGCGCGTCCGGTCGCTGACGGTTCCGGAGGTGGCGGCGCGGGGACCGGGGATCGCGCTCGAGGATGCTGCCGATCTACTCGTGGAGGTGCTGGAACCCGCCGTCCGCCGATCCTCCAGTCTCGACGAGGTGGTGATCGCTGCGACGCACCCCGCCTACCTGCGGCGGTGTGACGAGCGTCTGGTGAGTATCGCGGCGGCGTTACGATGACCGGCCGGCGGCTCGGCGAGGTGAACCTGGCGCTTGGCTGCGGATTCGCGGTTGCGCTGCTCGTGGCGCTCGGCTTGATCGTCTACTTGTGGACGGTGTGAGGGACGAGGGATGGGGGACGAGAGGCGCGGCGCGGGAGTGGCGTTCGGCGCGGGTGGGAAGACGCCGCGCCCTGACCGCAGGCGGCGACCGTTGGGTCTAGGATGCAGATGATCAGCGGTCGTCGCGGGGGATGTCGGAGAGGACGTGGCCGTCGCTGAGAGTGACGACGCGATCGGCCAGCTCGATCAGGACGGGGTCGTGTGTGGCGACCAGGGCGGTGACGCCTTCGCTGCGAACGAGTGCGCGGATGAGGGTCATGATCGTCCGGCCGGTCTGCGAATCGAGTTGGCCGGTCGGCTCGTCGGCGATGAGGATCTCGGGCGCGTTTGCCAGGGCGCGCGCGATCGCGACACGCTGCTGCTCGCCGCCGGAGAGTTCGTGTGGGCGATGACGAGCGCGTTCGCCGAGTCCGACGAGCTCGAGGAGGATGCGGACGCGCTCCTCACGGCGCGGGATCGACGACTGGGCCAGGCGCAGCGGGACCTCGACGTTCTCGGCGGCGGTGAGGATCGGGATCAGGCCGAAGGCCTGGAAGATGAAGCCGACGCGATGGCGGCGCAGCTCGATCAGCTCGTTTTCCGGCAGCTCGGAGACGACCATGCCGTCGATCGAGACGCGTCCGGCGGACGGGCGGTCAAGTCCGCCGATGATGTTCAGCAGGGTGGTCTTGCCCGAGCCGGAGCGGCCCTGGATCGCGACGAGTTCGCCGCGCCCGACGGTGAGGTCCACCCCGCGAAGGGCATGGACGACCGTGTTTCCCATCGGATAGTCGCGGGTAACACCCTCGACGCGGATGATCGGCTGGAGAAGCTCGAGCGAGCCGCGACGGCGCTCGATGGCAGGCCGCTCGGCGAGCGTCGGCTTTTCGTCTTCCGGGGTGACGAACGGGGACGGCGCGCCGCGCTGCGAAGGGGGGCGCCAGCGTTCGTTGGGGTCGCTCACGAGCGCTCCTTCTGTTCGGCGCGCGGCCGGTCGGGCCAGACGCCGATGTGGTCCTGCTCCAGCTCGAGCCGGACGCGACGCTCCAGCTCGAGCGCATCGACATAATCGCTAGGCAATTGCAGGCGGCCGGCACGGTCGAGGACGGCATATTCCTCGGCGATGACGTTGTGCTGCCCCTCGTCGCCGACCTCCACGCGGCGGAGAGTCTCGCTGCTCGTGCGCCCGTCGCGGATGGCGACGGTGCGGTTGACCTGGGTCGAGACGAGCGGGTCGTGCGTGACGACGACGACGGTGACGCCAAGATGGGTACTGGCCGACCGCAACACCTCGAAGATCTGGTGCGATGTGGCGGTGTCGAGCTCGCCGGTCGGCTCGTCGGCGAGCAGTACCTCGGGAGCGTTGGCGAGCGCGACGGCGATGGCGACCCGCTGCTGCTCGCCGCCCGAGAGCCGGTCGGGCCGGTGGTCGGCGCGGTCGGAGAGCCCGACGAGGGTCAGCAGCTCGGCGGCGCGCTCGCGCCGCAGGCTGGTGGGCATGCCGTCGAGAATCATCGGCAGTTCGACGTTCTCCTGGGCGTTGAGGTAGGGGAGGAGGTTGCGGGCGGTCTGCTGCCAGACGAAGCCGATGATCTGGCGGCGATAGCGGGTGCGCTCGTGCTGGTCCATGTTGAGCAGGTCGTAGCCGGCGACGATGGCACGGCCGGCCGAGGGGACGTCGAGTCCGCCGAGGATGTTGAGTAGGGTGGACTTGCCACTGCCGGAGGCGCCGACGATGGCGATCGCCTCGCCTGGGGCGACGAGCAGATCGAGACCCTGGAGCGCGACGACCTCCAGCTCGGCGATCTTGTAGATCTTGACCAGGTTATCGCAGATGATCTGCGAGCCGCTGCCGAATTGCGGGCGTTCGGCGCGGGCCGCGCGCTCGGCCAGCGAGCGGAAGTCCAGCGTATCGGTCATCGATCCCCCAATCTGAGCACCTCGCCCAGGCTGATCTTACGCGCGAAGCGGGTCGTTAGTAGCACGGCCGCGACGGTGACGACGAGCACGATGACGACGAGCAGCGCGACCGCCCCCCAATCGACCTGGAGACGCACCGGCAGACCGGGGCCGACGAACTCGATCAGGTCGAGACCGGGGGCGATGAGCCAGGCCGATGCCAGGCCCAGGGCGACTCCAGCCGCGATGCCGACCACGATGCCGGGGCCCTGCTCGACGGCGGTGAGGCCAAGCGACTGCTCTCGCGAGAGCCCGAGCGTGCGGAGGTAGGCCTGATCGCGGGCGCGGGCCTTGCCGCGCAGGAGCATGGCGAACGCCACGGCGACGCCAGCGTAGAGCGCGGTAGCGGCGAGGCCGAGGCGGAAGCCGGTGGCGACCCCGGCGATGAGCGGGGCGTCGTGGATGGCATCGTAGACTGCGGCGCGCGAGGTCAGGTCGGCGGACTGTGACTGCTCGCGCAGGGTGTCGTGGAGTGGGGCGGCGATGGAACGCGGACCGCGGACGAACATGTCGGTGTAGTGGACAGGACGGTCGGGATTAATCGCGGTGATGCTCGGCAGCGGAGCGACGACGAAGGCGCGATCGATCGGCAGCCCGGCGAATCGCTCGCGGACCTCGACGACGACGAAGGTCGTCTCGCGGCTTAAGACGGTCATGCTGAAGGTGTCACCGGGGCCGAGCGTGCCATTGCCGGCTGTCGGGGAGATGATCGCGGGGATCGGATTGGTCGGCTGGCCGATGTCGACGCCGGTCTGCTCGCGGGTCATGTCGTCGGGTATGTGGGCGTCGGCGAGGGTGCCGGCCGTGACCTCCTGGAGGCGGGCCGGCTCGACCAGCATCAGGCGGGCGATGCCGGTCCCGGGGACGCGGCCGGCGAAGATCGCGTCGGGGATGATGACGGCGCGAGCGATGGGCTCGACCCCCTCGACCCCGCTCGGATCGACGCCGCGATAGAGGCTGCCGGCCGGGCCGGCGGTGACGCGGTAGTCCGCGCCGACCTGCTGCCAGGAGGCGGCGACCTGGCCACGGTCGATGGTCGTCGTCAGGACGAGCGCGAAGGCGGAGACGGCCAGCGCCAGGAGCAGCACGAGCACCGGCAGGCTGGACGCCCTGGGCTGGCGGCTGGTGCGGCGGAAGCCGAGGACCGGAACAAGGTCGCGGCGCAGGCTGCTGAGCCAGGCAAGGATGCGCGCTGGGATCGGGTAGAGCCGGACGACGAGTAGTCCGACGGCGAGGCCGAGCAGGACGGGGACGGCGGCGAGCCAGGGGTCCATCGTCGCGATGTCGTTGGTCGCGGAGCCACCGGTGATGCCGCGACGGCGGAGCAGGTAGACGCCGGCCAGGGCGAGCGCGACGACGAGCGCCTCTAGGACGACGCGGCGCGGGGCGATGCGCTCGACGACCGGCTCGTCCTGTTCCAGCTCGCCGAGCGGGCGGCGGGCCAGCGGGGCCTGGGCGAGGACCAGCGCGAGGACCATCGCCACCGCGACGCCGGCCGCTGCGGCGGCCGGCCAGACGCTGGTTCGTCC
>DAOKZM010000166.1:0-7033 GCA_035325665.1 Thermomicrobiales bacterium
GTGGCGCACGACTCGGCAGTCCCACCAGCCTACCTCGAACAGCTCCTGGGCATGCTTCGTCGCTCCGGCCTCGTCGCCTCGACGCGAGGCGCCCACGGTGGATACGCGCTGGCCCAGCCGCCCGAGGACATCCGCGTCGGCGATATCTACCGCGTTCTTGAAGGCCCGATCGCCCCAATGGACTGCGTCTCTGAGGTCGAGCCGGAGGAGCAGTGCCCGCTGATCGACGGCTGCGCAACGCGGGTGGTCTGGCTCAAGGTGCGCGACAATATTATCGACGCACTCGATTCGACGACGCTGGCCGACCTGCTCGCGCCGCGCGGCGCCCGGGCAGTCCAGCCGGCCGCCGCGGCAGTCGATTCCGCCAGCCACGCGCCGGCCTGACCCGGCCAGACATCGACGCATACAAGACGACGAGGAGCGTGGCGGTGGAGCACACCGACATCTACCTCGACCACGCCGCCACGACGCCAGTCGACCCACGCGTGCTCGAGGTCATGCTGCCGTTCTTCAGCACGCGCTATGGCAATCCCTCCAGCGTCTATGACCTCGGACGCGACGCGCGGGCAGCAATTGACTGGGCGCGCGCGACGCTTGCGGGCGCCCTCAACTGCGCGCCCGGCGAGATCATCATGACCAGCGGCGCGACTGAGTCGGACAACCTCGCGGTCAAGGGCGTCGCCTGGTGGCACCGTGCCAACCGGCCGGAGCGAAACCGCATCCTCGTCTCCGCGATCGAGCATCACGCGGTCCTGCACGCCGCTGAGGCAATGCGCGAGCATGGCTTTGCGGTCGATGTCGTCCAGCCGGACGCCGACGGCATCCTCCAGCCGGACGCCGTCGGCGCGCTGCTGTCGTCGAAGACGTGCCTCGTGTCGGTGATGCTGGCAAACAACGAGATCGGCACGATCCAGCCGATCCGCGAGATCGCCGCGCTCGCCCGCGACGCTGGCGCGGTCGTCCACACCGACGCCGTACAGGCGGCTGGCGCGCTGCCGCTCGACGTGGAGGAATTCGACATCGACCTTCTGTCGTTGAGTGCCCACAAGTTCTACGGCCCGAAGGGGGTCGGGCTGCTCTACTGCCGACGCCAGACGCCGATGGCGTGGCAGCAGCACGGCGGCGCGCAGGAGGACACGCGGCGGGCGGGGACCGAAAACACGCCCGGCATCGTCGGCATGGCCGCCGCGCTGCTGCTCGCCGTCGAAGAGATGGACGCCCGTACTGCGCACTGCCGCGAGCTGCGGGACCGGCTGATTGACGGCATCCTGGAGCGAGTGCCGGACGCGCGGCTGAACGGCGACGCCGAGCGGCGATTGCCGAACAACGTCAACCTGGCGTTCGCCGGAGTGGACGGCGATGCGCTCCTCGTCAGCCTCGACCTGCTGGGGATCGCCGCGTCCAGCGGCTCTGCCTGCACGACCGGCTCGACCGAGCCATCCCACGTCATCACGGCGCTCGGCGTGAGTCCCGAGCTCGCCCGCGGGTCGCTGCGGCTGACGGTCGGCAAGGACAACACCCTCGCCGAGATCGACCGGGCCATCCGCGCTGTCGCGGAGACCGTCGAGCGGGTACGCACGATCGCCAGCGTCAGCGGCTGACGTCCGGCACATCGCCGGACACGCTCTCCCCCAGGGGCGGCAGATCCTCCAGCGAGGTCATCCCGAAGAAGCGCAGGAATGCGCCGGTGGTGCCGTACTCGACCGGGTTGCCCGGCCCCGCACGACGACCGCGCGCCTCGACCAGCTCGCGTGCGACGAGCGTCGCCAGGACGCCGCTTGAGTCAACCCCGCGAATCGCCTCGATCTCGGGCCGGATGATCGGCTGCCGGTAGGCCACGATGGCCAGCGTCTCCAGCGCGGCGCTGGACAGCTTGACCTGCCGTTCGATCCCCAGTAACCGCTCGACCGCGCGGCCGTAGCGGGCGACGGTGACGAGCTGGACCCGGTCGCCATCGCGCTGGAGCGCGATGCCACGGGGACGAGCGCGCAGGTCATCCTCCAGCGCGGCGAGCGCCCGGCGCACGTCGCCCTGACTCCACTCCAGCGCTGCCGCCAGCGTTGGCACGTCCTCCGGCTCACCAGAGGCGAACAGCAGCGCTTCGAGCGCCGGGACGGCCTCCTCGATCGGGACGATGTCCAGCGGCAGCTGGCGGTCGCCGTCAGTCATCGGCCGCGGCCTCCGCGACTGCGGAAGGGATCACGTGGATGTCGGAGAACAGCGCGTCCTGACACACATCGACGTCGCCGCGACGCCAGAGCGTTAATAGCGCGATGAATCCAGCGATCGTCTCATCGCGGTCGCGCGATCCGATGAGCTCGTGGAAGCGTCGCGGGTGGCGGAATCGCGCCAACCGGCCAACAATGCGGTCCAGCATCTCGCCGATCGAGATCACCCGCGTGAGCGGGGCGACCTCCGCCTCCTCGCGAACGCGCGCCAGCGAACGCACCAGTGCCCGCCGCAGGTGCCCGAGCGGCGGCGCGACCAGCACGGTCCGCGTCAGGGCGGCCGATACCAGCGGCGGCCGGCCAAACGAACGCCACCCCTGCTCCTCGGTCGCGCGCAGCGACTGCGCGACGCGCTTGAGCTGCTGATACTCGCGAAGCTGGCGAGCGAGGTCGTCGACATCCACCTCCTCGTCCGGCACGGCCGGTCGCGGCAGCATGGCTCGCGACTTGAGCACGAGGAGCCTGGCGGCGATCCCGGCGAACTCGGCCAGCAGCGCTGCCGTCGGATCCTGCCTCGCCTCGACGTAGGCTAGAAACCCGTCGGTGACAGCGACGAGCGAGAGATCGGAGATGTCCAGCCGCTCGCGCTCGATCAGCGTCAACAGCACGTCCAGCGGTCCCTCGAAACTCGGCAGGCGCAACTGGTACCCATCGAGCAGGCCATTCCCCCTCTCGATACTCACCCGCTAACCTCCTCGTCGACGTGGCGCAGGATCGTCAGTCCGAGGTCATCGGCAGCTCCCTCGGCGTCATGATGCCGGCGGATGAGGTCGCAGACGCGGGCGTTGGCGCCGGCCTCACTGGCCAGGGCCGCTCCGGCATCAGCATGCCGGACGGCGAGCCAGACGCCGTGGCGAAACCACCCACCGTCCTTCCGTGCTAGACAGTCGAGCTGGCCGGGAAACAAGCGCGTGCCAAGGACCTTCACGACGCGGTGCAGAAGCTGGACTCGCCCGCGCTCGTCGGCCTTGCCGATGTCGTGCAGCAACGCCGCTCGCAGGACATCGCCATCCTCGCAACCGCCCGCGACCAGCGCGTCGTGGACGGCCAGATGGTGGATCCGATCGAAGCTGGAGAGCCTGGCCACGAGTGCCCACTGCCGTTCGTCACCGAGCAACGAGCGAAGGCGCCGGTCGCCCTCGGGGTCCGGACGGCTTACGAGCGCGGCGAGCCCTTGCCGCAGGCGATGCAGCGCCGTGGGCACGTTCGTCTGGCGCTGCGGCAAGCGGACCAGGCGAATCTCGCTCACAGGGGCAACGGTCCAACGATCGCCGAGTGCAGCAGGTCGTAGACGGGGGCATACATCGCCCTAATCACCTCGGAGCCGGCCTGACCGCCGATGATGATGACGGCGAACAGCGCGATGAAGCCATATCGCTCCATCGGCGCCATGAATTGATACCAGAACGGCGGCAGAACCCCATTGAGGATCTTCAGGCCGTCCAGCGGCGGGATCGGAATCATGTTGAACGCCGCCAGCAGCAGGTTGACGAAGATCATCTGGGTAACGAGCACGTCAGCAAACCCAACCGGCTCGGCGTTCAGCAGCCGCAGCGGCACGACGAAGAGGATCGCCAGCACGACGTTGGACAGCGGACCGGCGAGCGCGGTCAGCGCCATGCCACGATGGCCCCAACGCAACTGGTTCGGGTTGACCGGCACCGGCCTGCCCCAGCCGAACGCGGGCCAGCCAATCGCGATCATCATCAGGCCGAGAAACCCGATCGGATCGAAGTGCGCGACCGGGTTGAGCGTGATTCGGCCGAGCCGCGCGGCGGTCGGGTCGCCGAGCTGATACGCCGACCAGGCATGGCAGAACTCGTGGATTGTGACCGCGACGACGAATGCAATGACCCGCGCGAGGATTACGTCACTTGGCAGCGTCGAGCCAAACATGCGAGGGGCTTCTCCAGTGTCAGAGGCGATCGTACACCGCCCCGAGTAAACACCAGACGCGACGACGAATGCCACGGCTCCGGCCGTGGCATTCGTCGAGGACGCGCGTCCCGTTGACTAGGCGTTGACGTTCGGCGCCTGGTCCGCACCCGAGCCCGGGTAGAGGTGGCAGGCTACCCAGTGGCCACCGCCCTGGTCGGCGAAGATCGGGTCGATCTCCTTACAGACCGGCATCGCGTACGGGCAGCGCGTATGGAAGTGGCAGCCCGACGGCGGGTTGATCGGGCTCGGAACGTCGCCGGTGAGGATGATGCGCTCGCGCCGCTTCTCGACGACCGGGTCAGGAATCGGCACGGCCGACAGCAGTGCCTTCGTGTACGGATGCAGCGGGTCCTCGTAGAGCGCCTCGCGGTCGGCGAGCTCGACGATCTTGCCCAGGTACATCACGGCGATGCGGTTCGAGATGTGCTTAACGACTGACAGGTCGTGAGCGATGAACAGGTACGTCAGATTGAACTGCTCCTGGAGGTCCTCCATGAGGTTCACGATCTGGGCCTGAATCGACACGTCCAGCGCCGAGACCGGCTCGTCGGCGACGATGAAGTCCGGGCTGGCCGCCAGCGCCCGGGCGACGCCGATGCGCTGCCGCTGGCCGCCGGAGAACTCGTGCGGGTAGCGGTTGGCGAAGTACGGGTTCAGGCCGACTGTCTCCAGCAGCTCCTGGACGCGCCGGTTGCGCTGCTCGCGCGGGACCAGGTTGTGGATCTGCATCGGCTCGGAGATGATCGACCCGACCGTCATACGCGGGTTCAGCGATGCGTATGGATCCTGGAAGATCATCTGCAGGTGACGGCGCATCTTGCGCATCTCGCCGCCGTCGAGCTTGGTCAGGTCGCGGCCCTGATAGATGACCTCGCCGGACGTCGGCTTGTAGAGCTGCAGGATCGCGCGCCCGGTCGTGCTCTTGCCACAACCGGACTCGCCGACGAGCCCGAGCGTCTCGCCGCGCCGGACGGAGAACGAGACACCGTCGACGGCCTGGACGGCGCCGACCTTGCGCTGGAAGATGATGCCCTGGGTCAGCGGGAAGTGCATGACGAGGTTCTTGACGTCGAGCAGGACCTCGTGGTCCCTGACGTCCGCGCTCGTCTGCTCCGGTGCCTGCGTTGCCATTATGCTCGCGGTCCTTCCTTGCTGACTTCCTCCCAGTACCAGCACGCGGACCGATGGTCAGCGTTGACGTTCATGAGGGGAGGATTCTGCTGCTCGCACTTCTCACGGGCGTAATCGCAGCGTGGGAGGAACGGGCACATGTCCGGCAGGTCGATGAGGTCGGGCGGAAGACCGCGGATCGGCTCGAGCTTCTCCTTGCGCGTCGCGTCGAGGCGCGGGATCGAGTTAAGCAGGCCGACCGTGTATGGATGCCGCGGGTTCGCGAACAGCTCCTCGGTCGACGCCGTCTCGACGATGTGGCCGGCGTACATGACTTGGATGCGGTCCGACATGCCGGCCACGACGCCGAGGTCGTGGGTGATCAGCATCAGCGCGGTGTCATGCTCGACCTGCAGGTTGCGCATCAGGTCGAGGATCTGCGCCTGGATCGTCACGTCGAGCGCGGTCGTCGGCTCGTCGGCGATCAGCATCTTCGGGTTGCACGAGAGCGCCATCGCGATCATCACGCGCTGGCGCATGCCGCCCGAGAACTGGTGCGGATACTGGTCGACGCGCTGCTCGGCATTCGGGATGCCGACCATCTGGAGGAGCTCGATGGCACGGTTGCGCGCCTGCCCCTTGCTCATGCCCATGTGCAGCTCGAGCGACTCGCTGATCTGGCGATTGATCGAGAGCACCGGGTTGAGCGAGGTCATCGGGTCCTGGAAGATCATCGCGATCTTGTTGCCCCGGACGTGGCGCATCTCCTCGTCGCTCATGCCGAGGATGTCCTCACCCTCGAACATGATCGACCCGTTGACGATCTTGCCGGGCGGGCTCGGGATCAGCCGCATGAGCGACATCGCGGTGATGCTCTTGCCGCAGCCCGACTCGCCCACGACGCCAAGCGTCTCGCCTGGCAGAATCTCGAACGACACGTCGTCAACGGCCTTGACGACGCCGTCCTGCGTGAAGAACTGGGTCTTCAAGTTCTTCACCTGGAGTAACGGTTCCATCGTTGCTCCTTTGCCTCCCGCCCCACACGTTCAGGGTGTCCACACGACCCGCTATCGATCGACCGAACCGTCTTCAACGACCTGCCACCGCGACGGCTGTACCTGCGTGTGGCGATCCTCCGCGGCGCGACCGTGTGTCGCGCCGGCTTCGGGTGATTCGGATCTCAATCTGTGCTGGCCTCTGGCGCAGTATAGCACGCGCCAAAATAGGCCAGCAAACGGCCGGAATCGGCGGCTCGTTCGTGCCGCAACCGCCGAACGACGACATCCTACGGCCGGACTGGCACCTTTGTCAGCAAGTCACGATACTTGCTGTCCTCGCCGCGGACGCAGGAGAAGAACACATCCTGGATGCGCTCCGTGACCGGCCCGCGCACGCCAGCGCCAACCGGCCGGCCGTCGATGTCCCCAACGGCCGCAACCTGGGCCCCGGTGCCACAAAGGAACGCCTCGTCGGCGACATACAGCTCGGAGCGGTCGATCTCCCGCTCTTCGACGGCGATCCCCAGGTCGCGCGCGAACTTCAGGATCGAGCGACGCGTGATCCCCTCGAGGATATCGCCGGTCACCGGCGTCGTGATCAGCGTGCCGTTGCGGACGATGAACAGGTTCGCGCCGCTGGCCTCGGCGATCTTGCCGCGCTCGTTGAGCATCAGCGCGTCGTCGAAGCCAGCCTCGGCGGCCTGGTCCTTCGCGAGGCTGGAGTTGATATAGCCGCCGGTGATCTTCGCTCGGCTGGGG
>DAOKZM010000167.1:0-7030 GCA_035325665.1 Thermomicrobiales bacterium
CGATCTTCAAGGCTGGGTTGGGTGATCCACGCTTGCCAGATCGCGATCCGCGCGAATTGCCGACACCATCCGGCGAAGGCGGCTGGATCTCATGCGAGACCGTCGAGGTTCCAGCGGGACCGGCACCTGCCATGCCCGCGCCGACGGCAATTCCCGCCGCCGGCCAGCCGTATCCCGACAACCCCGCCTTTGCCGGCCAGGACCTGACGATCATCCGGACGGACGCGCCGCCGCTGATCTCGCAGGCCGATGCGATGGACGCGGTGAGCCGGCTGGGCGTGCCGTGGGGTCAGGGCGGCGAGTGGGAGGGGAGAGAGGTGACGGTCGCGGCGACCTACGGGCTCGTCACCGCCGGCCGGCCCGGCGAGGACGGCAAGCCGTGGGTCGGGTTGCGCAATATACCGCTGCCGGACGGCACGACGCTCGACCACATCGAGGACCGGCCGATGTGGGTGATCGACTACGGCAACACGTACTTCGTCGGGGCCGGCTGTCCCGAGTGCACCCCGCCGCCGGACTACAACCACTCCGTCTACCTGATCGACGCGGCGACGGCGTCGGTCTGGGTCGTCTGGGGTTACCTCGGCGAGTAACGCGGATGCCGGGCTGATGGATACCGCGCTGGGACCGGCTGGCCGCCGGCGTCACGGGCGTCGCCCAGCCCGGCGGCCGCATCGAGCAGGCGCTGGATCGGCTCCTCGGGATCGCGGAGCTTCTTCATGTGGGTGATGTAGCGGCTGGCCTTCACCGCGAAGGTGAAGCCGGGGTGGCCGGCGACGTCCGCCGCCCAGGTCGCGAACTGCGCGCGGGTCGGCAGGCGGTAGTAGCTGCGGTTGATCTCGACGGTCGGGAAGTGATCAGCGTAATACCGCAGCCACTCCGGCTGCTTCAGCCCGTGGGGGTAGAAGATGCCCCGCCAGTGCTCGTAAACCCAGCCCGACGTGCCGATCAGATCATGACGGTTCCGCTCTCCGACGCGCTGGTGTCCCAGCGCCCTCATACGGCATCGTGCAATCACGAGACCGTCGGCCTGCGGCAACCGCCATGCATCGGGACGCGTCTGGCCAGGCTTGCGGCATGATACGGCCCGCGACAGCGGGGGCTGGACCAATGGAGGGAAGGAAAGGGCGGCAGCGTGGCCGAGAATAGGCGGCATCCTGCGCGCCTCTCGCGTACGGATCGGGTGGTGCTGTTTCTGGAGCGCGAGGGCAACCGGCGGCTGCGGCCGCTCGGCACGGCCCTGTTCCGACGCAGACGCGGCCGGATCGGTCCTCGCGGTCGTGAGGTGCTGCTTCTGACGACGCGCGGCCGGAAGACGGGTCGCGAGCATACCGTGCTGTTGCAGGGCTTCCCGGATGGCGAGGACCTGATCCTCGCCGCCTCGAACAGCGGCCGGCCGACCCCTCCCCACTGGCTGCTGAACCTGCGGGCGATGCCGTCCGCAACAGTGGAGCTCCGCGGCCGTACATTCGAGGTCCGTGCGGAGGAGTTGTCCGATACGGAGGCGGACGCGTTCTGGCCGCGGGTCCTGCGAATCGCGCCGTCGTACGAGCGTTACCAGCGCGCAGCCGGGCGCCGCCCAGCGCTCGTGCGACTCGTCACGATCGCGGCGGCTGATGACGCCGAACGGGCTTGACGGCCGCCGCTCTGATATAATTAGCGATAACGGTCACGAATTTCCGCGCCGATGTCTCCGGTGGCAACAAGGGCTTGTCGCCTTCCTCATCTCGCTGAAAGACCTGTCCGATTGATCCAAGAGGTATGCCCGTCCACGTTGGATGGGTACTGTTCAGCGAGGAGAACGCTACAGACATGTTGACTGACAAGACCCTGACCTGCCGCGACTGTGGCAACGAGTTCGTGTTCACGGTCGGCGAGCAGGAGTTCTACGCGGAGAAGGGCTTCACCAACAAGCCCAGCCGCTGCCCGGACTGCCGGCGCGCCGCCAAGGCGGCCCGCAACGGTGGCGACTCGGGCTACCGCAGCGACAGCTACGGCTCCCGCGCCCCGCGCGAGATGCACGCGGCCGTCTGCGACCAGTGCGGCAAGGAGACGCAGGTCCCGTTCGTCCCGACGAGCGGCAAGCCGGTCTACTGCTCGGACTGCTTCCAGAGCCGCCGCGAGCAGCGCAGCTACAGCCGCTGGTAAGCCAGACCCGATAGCACGCCCGACGCCCCCGGAGAGCCCTTGCTCCGGGGGCGTTTTCGTGTCTGTTTACCTCAGCACGTATCGCAGCGTGAAGGCGCCATAGCTGCACTGACCGGACCCGATGAATCCTGGTGGTACACTGCGAAAAGGCGTCTCGCCGGGATCATACGGCAAACATCGAGGCTGGATCGGAGCACAAGTCTCATGGCAACGCGCGTCCGCGTCAGATTCGACGGCGAA
Source organism: Thermomicrobiales bacterium (assembly GCA_035325665.1). GTDB lineage: Bacteria > Chloroflexota > Chloroflexia > Thermomicrobiales > CFX8 > JAMLIA01. Next base: position 2,389 of record DAOKZM010000167.1, read on the forward strand.
GTTCTCCGGCCTGAGGATCCCATCGACCTGCGCCCCGATCGGACGTATACGATCGTCATCGAGGACGCCGAGACCGAGGAGTCTGCAGAGTCGTCGTACCCGTTGACGAGCATCCGACGGCTGGCGACAGACATGGGTGACGAGCACCTCGCTGCCCAGCATGACCACCATGCCCATAGGCGCATCGACGACGAGGCCCATGCCCAGTAGCGTCGTGCCTGCCTTTCTCGATACCGCCTATCTCTATGCCTTGCTGAACAGCCGTGACGAATGGCACGCGGCCGCGCTCTTCTGGCAGGAGCGACTGGCTGGGCAGCGGCGGCCTCTTGTCACGACCGAGTTCGTCCTCGTCGAGTTTGCCGATGGGCTCGCATCGCTGCGGTTTCGCTCTGAGGCCGCGCGGACGATCGCCGCGTTGCGGTCGAGATTGTCCCTGCATCGTCGGACCTGTTTCTCCGCGCCCTGCGCTTGTTCGAGCAACGGGACGACAAGGGATGGGGCATGACGGACTGCACATCGTTCGCCGTCATGACCGAACGAGGTCTGCTCGACGCATTGACGGTCGACGATCACTTCCGGCAGGCTGGCTTCAACCCGCTCATGCTCGCGTCGCCCACGACGTAGCGTCCCTGTCTCCGGCTGCCAGGCGTGCTGGTACACTGCCGACCGTGGCGATGGATAGGGCAGCAGACCGGGAGATCCTCATGGCGACGACGGTACCAATGGCAAAGCCCGATGGGGCGACGGTCATGCTCGAGGCGGAGCTGCGCGGGCGGATCGACGGCGAGGTGCGCTTCGACCGCACGTCGCGGATGCTCTACTCGACCGACGCCAGCAACTACCAGATCGAGCCGGTCGGCGTCGTCATCCCGCGCCACGCCGACGATGTCCGCGCCGCCCACGAACTGGCGGCGAAGTATGGCATCTCGATCCTGCCGCGCGGCGGCGGCTCGGCACTGGCTGGCCAGACCGTCGGCCACTCGCTCGTCATCGACTTCTCCAAGTACATGGCCGGCGTGCTGGAGATCAACCCCGAGGAGCGCACCGCCCGCGTCCAGCCGGGGATCAACCTCGACCTGCTCAATACCCAGCTGCTGCCGCACGGGCTGATGTACGGCCCCGACCCCAGCTCCAGCAACCGCGCTACCGTCGGCGGGGTCGTCTCGAACAACTCGGCCGGCGCGCACTCGATCCTCTACGGCATGACCGCCGACCACCTCCAGCAGGTGTCGCTGCTGCTGGCCGACGGCGCGACGGTCGCGCTCGACCGCGCCGCGCTGGACCGGGCCGGGCAGGATGACGCGCTCGGCCGGCTGATGACGAAGGTCCTCGCCTACCAGGAGCAGTACTCGCCGTTGATCGCCCGCGACTTCCCGCGCCACTGGCGGCGGGCGACCGGCTACTCGCTGAACGAGCTGCTGAAGGACGACTTCAATCCGGCCCGCCTGCTGGCGTCGTCCGAGGGCACGCTCGGCACGCTGCTGGAGGTCACGGTCGGCCTCGTCCCGCGCCCGACGAAGACGGCGCTGGCGCTCCTGCAGTTCGACGACCTGGTCGAGTCGATGGCGGTCACCACCTCGATCCTCGAGGTCGAGCCGTCGGCGGTCGAGCTGATGGACCGCATGCTGATCGAGCTGACCCGCCAGCAGCCCGGCTTCGCGGCGCAGATCGCCAACATCACCGGCAACCCGGAGGCGGTGCTGGCGGTCGAGTTCTACGGCGAGACCGACGAGGAGTTGCGTGACAAGGTCGACAAGCTGGAGTACCACCTGCGCCAGAAGGGGCTGCTGCCGCAGGCGCCGATCGTTCGCGCGTTCGGCGCGAAGGAGCAGGCCGACATCTGGTCGGTCCGCAAGGCCGGCCTCGGACTGCTGATGAGCGTCCGTGGCGACGCCAAGCCGATCCCCGGCATCGAGGACGTCTCGGTCCCGGTCGAGCACCTGGCCGAGTACGTCGCCGAGATCAAGCGGCTCTGCGCCGAGTACGGCACGGTCGCCGCCTACTACGCCCACGCCAGCGCCGGCTGCCTGCACATTCGCCCGCTGGTGAACCTCAAGGACGCCGACGGCGTCCGGGCGATGGACGAGCTGACCCACGCCGCCGCCGAGATGGCGCACCGCTTCAGCGGCGTGCTGAGCGGCGAGCACGGCGACGGCCTGCAGCGCTCGGAGCTGAACGAGACGATCTTCGGCCCCGAGCTCTACCAGGCGATGCGTGAGCTGAAGGGCATCTTCGATCCCCAGGGGCTGATGAACCCCGGCAAGGTGGTCGACGCGCCGCCGATGACCGAGAGCCTGCGCTACGGCACGAGCTACCAGACCGCGCCGATCCAGACCTTCCTCGACTTCTCGAAGGAAGGCGGCTTCGCCCGCGCGATCGAGATGTGCAACGGCGCCGGGGTCTGCCGCAAGGTCGGCGCGGGGACGATGTGCCCGTCCTACATGGCGACGCGCGACGAGAAGGACACGACCCGCGCGCGGGCCAACGCGCTGCGTAACGCGCTGGCCGGCCGAATGTTCTCGCCGGACGAGCTGCTCGGGCCGGAGGTCTACGATGTCCTCGACCTCTGCCTGTCCTGCAAGGCGTGCAAGACTGAGTGCCCGTCGAGCGTGGACATGGCCAAGATCAAGACCGAGTACCTGGCCCACTACCTCGAGGAGCACGGTGTCCCGCTGCGGACGCGGGTCTTCGCCAACATCCACGCCTCGTCGAAGCTGGCGTCGAAGGCGCCGAAGCTGGCAAACATGGCGATGCGTTCGCCGGTCGCGAAGCTTGCGATGCGCAGGGTTGGCATCGCCGCCGAGCGCGAGCCGTCGCCGTTCGCCGAGGAGACGTTCGAGGCCTGGTGGAAGAAGCACGTCGCCCGTCGCGACGCCAAGCAGGCAAGCGAGCCGCGTTACACGCGCGGCCAGGTCGTCTACTTCCACGACACCTTCGCCACCTATAACTACCCCCGCGTTGGCCGCGCCGTCGTCCGACTGCTGGAGGCGGCCGGCTACGAGGTGGTCGTCGAGACGCGGCGCTCCTGCTGCGGCCGGCCGATGCTGTCGAAGGGGTTGGTCGAGCAGGCGCGCGGGCTGGCGCGAGAGAATGTCGTCGCCCTCGCGCCATACGCGCGCAAGGGAGTCCCGATCGTCGGCTCGGAGCCGTCGTGCATTCTCACCCTGCGCGACGAGTACCTCGACCTGCTGCCGGGCGACCCGGACGCCGCCCATGTCGCCGCCAACTCGTTCATGATTGACGAGTTCCTGGCCCGCGTCGCCGCGACCGAGGGTCTGGGGATCGCCTGGCGCGACGAGCCGCGCCCCGTCTTCTTCCACGGCCACTGCCACCAGAAGGCGCTGGTCGGCGTGAAGGCGTCGATGGACGCGCTTCGGTTGGCCGGGATCGACGCGAAGGAGTCGGGCGCCGGCTGCTGCGGGATGGCTGGCTCGTTCGGCTACGAGGCCGAGCATTACGAGGTGTCGCGCAAGGTCGGCGAGGAGCGCCTCTTCCCGCGCGTGCGGACGACCCCGCCGGAGACGACGATCGCCGTCGCGGGCGTCTCCTGCCGCGAGCAGATCGCGCACTTCACCGGCCGGAGCGTGAAGCACATCGCCGAGGTGCTGGCCGAGCAGGTGCTGCCGGGGCATGAGTGGCGGCCGACTGTCGGGCAGGAGCCGGTCGCAGCGGACTGACCGGCATAGGATCGTCACGAAGGGAGCGAACAGATGGCCCGAATGATCGCGCCTCGTATCACTGTCGATCCCGCCGTGCGCTCGGGGAAGCCGGTGATCGAGGGCGCCCGCGTCCCGGTCGATGTCATCGTCGGGCGGCGGCCGGCGGTATGACGGCGGATGAGATCGCCGAAGAATACGAGATCGCCGTAGAGGACGTGGCCGCGGCCCTCCAGTATGCGGCTCATGTGCTGGCGTCCGAGGAACGGCGAGTGACGGCCTGAGTGGCGAGGTTCCTGACTCGACGAGGACATGCCGCGATCGACCGCGCGTGTTCTACGGGAGGCTGGATACTCCGCTGAGGACGTTCGCGATGTCAGGCTTCGTGGCCACAGCGACGCTGATGTGTTCACCTATGCGCAGGATCATGCCCTCACAGTCATTACTGCGGATCTGGGCTTCGCCAACCCGTTGACGTACCCGTTGGGTTCGCATGCGGGCATAGTGGGCATGAGAATCCCCCACGAGGCATCAGTCGCCGCCATGAACGACGAGCTACTGCGCGCGCTGTCGAGGCTGCGCGACGAGGAGCTAACTGGGTTGCTCGTCATCGTCGGACTAGGCCGCGTGCGACTTCGCCGGCCTCCAGGACCGTTCATCAGGTAGCGCATCCGCGCGTCGCTCGGCCGGACGCCTCCTTCTCTATACAGTTCCTGGCTCGTGCTCCTGTACATCTTCTCGTCATGCCGTGAACCGCTCCCGCCTCCGCGGGCAATGACAGTTAGAGGGGAGTATCGCGGGAGGCGTATGGCAGCGACCGATGCGGAGATCATCCAGCGATCCGGGGCGGAACCGGGGCAGTTCGCGCTCGTCTTCGAGCGCCATTTCGACGCGATCCATCGCTACCTCGCCCGGCGGGTGGGCGCAGAGCTGGCCGACGACCTGGCCGCGCAAGGCCAGGCCGGCGTCGCCGACTCGATCCGCGC
>DAOKZM010000168.1:0-5133 GCA_035325665.1 Thermomicrobiales bacterium
GCTGGACACGCTGGTCCGCGCGCGGATCGGCCGTCACGTCGTTGGAGATGACCGGGCGGCCGCTTCGATAACAGAGTCCGGCGAGGGTCGTCTCGACCGGGACGGCCGTTCCGCTGAGCTCGGCGTTAAGCTCGCCAGACGATGCGATGAGCCGAAGATGGTCGCCCGACTCATCGGCCAGGCGAAGCCGCGCCGTCGCGCCGTTCATCAGCGAAGCCGCCTCGGTGACGATCGTCTGGAGTGTCGCCTCGACGTCGAGCGAGCTCGTGACTGCCGCGCCGACGCGCTGGAGCGCCAGCAGCCGCGCGCGGTTCTTGGCTTCGGCCGCGGCCTCAATCTCGAGCTTCTCGGTAATCAGATCCAGCGCCGACGAGGCGAACTGACGAACGAGCCGACGGAGCACGCGCTCGGACTCGACCATCTCCGGCGAGAACCGGTCGGCGGGATCAAGGCTGCGGTCGAATGCGTCGCAGCCCCCCATCAGTCCGGCGAGGATGTCATCGACCCCCATCCGGTCCTGGTCGATTGCCCAGTCGAGGTTGGCGAGGAAACGCTGCTCGGCAGCCGGGTTGCCGCTGGATGTCTCCAGAAGCGCGTCGATCGCCTCGTCGATCCGTTCGCGTAGCCGCGCCTGGCTCATCCGCCGATAGGCGGGACTCGCCTCGCGCGCGACATCGCGCCACGCGGCTGCTACCGCCTCGCGGTGCCGCACCAGGGGGTGACTGGACTGCTTAGTTGGAGCTTGCGGTGGCGTCGTCACGAGGCAGAGCGTCTTCCTGCGGCCGATCCCGCGCGCCGCGGATCATTACGGTACGCAACGACAGATAGCCCCCGTACTGGGTGGCCTATCTTACCGCATTCCGTGCACTTGGGCTGTCTCCGGGCAGCGCTGCCGATGGGGATATACTCGACTCGGCGCCCGGGTTGGCCTCAGCTCATCGTAAGGAGATACCGTGGTCTCCGATCCCACAAAACCGGACAAGCGAGCCTTCAAGCGCCGCGTCGACGCCGCGGTCGCCGACCAGCAGCTGCGGACCGCACTCCAGCGCGCACTGCCCGAGTTCGGTCGGCGGCGCATCCGTGCCTTCGAGGACCAGGACTTCGCCGCACGGCGTCGTCGGGTCCGCAACCTCAAGGCCGCCGCGATCGCGGAGCTGCCGGAACTGGTCGAGCGATTCACTCGTGAGGCTGAGGCGGTCGGGGCGATCGTCCACCAAGCGGCCCCCGCCGAGGACGCGCGCCGAATTATCTGCGACATCATCAGCGAGCGCGGAGCCCGGCTCGTCGTCAAGAGCAAGTCGATGGTCACCGAGGAGATCCAGCTCAACCCGGCGATCGAGTCGCGCGGCGTCGAAGTTGTCGAGACCGACCTCGGCGAGTGGATCATGCAGCTCGCTGGTGAGCACCCGTCGCACCTGATCGCACCGGCCGTCCACAAGACGCGCGAGCAGGTCGCTGAACTGTTCTCGAAGGAGACGGGCCAAGACCTGCCAGCCGACCCCGCCGAGCTGGTGCGAGTCGCCCGCGCGCGGCTACGCCAGGCGTTCATCGACGCCGACGTGGGCATCTCCGGCGCGAACATCGCCATCGCTGACACCGGCACCCTTGTGATCGTCTCGAACGAGGGCAATGGACGGCTCGTCACGACCCTGCCGCCGGTCCACATCGCCGTCCTCGGGATCGAGAAGATCGTCCCGGCGATGGAGGACGCGACGGCGATCCTCCAGGTGCTCCCGCGTTCCGGCACCGGCCAGAAGATCACCAGCTACGTCTCGTTCATGACCGGTCCCAGCCGCAGCGCCGACATCGAGCTCACCCTGACCACCGGCATCCACGGTCCGAAGGAGCAGCACATCGTCCTTCTCGACAATGGACGCTGGGCGGCGCGCGAGGACGAGGAGCTCCACGAGGCGCTGCACTGCATCCGCTGCGGCGCCTGCTCGAATGTCTGCCCGCCGTATCAAATCGTCGGCGGCCACGTGTTCGGGCATATCTACACCGGTCCGATTGGCCTGATCATGACGGCGATGCACCACGGGCTCGAGAACGCCGCCGGCCCGCAGAGCCTCTGCGCGTCGTGCAACGCCTGCGAGACAGTCTGCCCGGCGGAGATTCCCATCCCGCGGCTTATCCTCGACGTCCGTGCCCGTGCTGTCGAGGCGTTCGGTCAGCCGGCGGTCAAGAGGTTCGCCATCTCCCGATGGACCGATCCAAAAGCGGGAGAACGCTGGGCCGGGCTGGCGGCTCGCGCTGCCAGCCTCGTCGCTGGACGCGACGGCGTCGTCCGCCAGATCCCGCTTCAGCCGGCCTTGACAAACGGACGCGCCCTCCTGGCCCCAACGACGACGCCATTCCGCGACCGGTTCGCTAGCACCGCCGCCGAGCCAGTGCGCCTGCTGGCCAGCAGCCAGGTAGCCGGCGCGACGGTGGCGCTGTTCCCCGGCTGTATGACCGACCGCATCACGCCGGAAATGGCCGAGGCGATGCTCCGCGTACTGCGAGCCTGCGGATGCAAGGCGGTCTACCCGATCGACCAGCACTGCTGCGGGCTGGTCGCGCTCAACTCGGGCGATCGACGACACGGCCGCGAGATGGCCGAGCAGACGATCCGCGTCCTGGAGGGAACCGACGCCGACTGGATCGTGACCAACAGCACCAGCTGCCTCGCCGCGATGCTCCAGGACTACCAGCACCTGTTCCGGCACGATCCCGAGTGGCTGCAGCGCGCGGCAGCCCAGGCGGCGCGACTCATCGACATCACGACGTTCCTCGACGAGCACGCGCGCCTCGACGCGTCGGACTTCCCCACGACCAGCACCCCGCCGGTCATCACCTATCACGACGCCTGCCAGTCGTACAACGCGCTCGGCCTCGGAGCGGGAGCCCGCCGCATCATCCGCGACGTCCTCGGGCTGGAGCTACGCGAGATGGCCGACTCGAGCGTGTGTTGCGGGTTCGGCGGGTCGTTCTCGGTGGACTATCCGAACGTGTCCAGCGCGATCCTGGCGAAGAAGCTCGACAACATCCTGGCGACCGGCGCCGGAGTCGTCGTCTCGGACAACCCCGGCTGCCTGATGCAAGTGCAGGGCGGGCTAGCCAGCCGCGACCAGCCCATCCGTGTCCTCCATGTCGTCGAGCTGCTGGCCGAGCGCGTCTAGCCCTCGGCGACGACCGACGGGCGACGCTTCCAGACCTCCGTCGCCTGCTCGAAGGCGCGCGCGATCTGGAGCACGCCGAAGTCGTCGTGCCAGCGGCCCACGATTTGGACGCCGACCGGCAGCCCATCCTCGGTGAAGCCACACGGCGCCGAGATAGCGGGCAGCCCCGTCAAGGTGATGTAGTAGGCGGACTTCATCCAGTCGATGTACGTCTCCATCTGGACGCCGTCGATCTCGGTCGGGTATTCGGTCTCAACTGAGAAGGGCGGCACCTGATTGACGGCACAGATCAGGAACTCATACTCCGCCAGGAACCTCTCGACACGCGCGTAAAGCTGCGAGCGCAGCGCCTGCGCCCGATTGATCTCCAGCGGCGTGAGGGCCAGCCCCTTCTCGGTGTTCCAGATGATCGTGTCCTTGATCAGATCGCGGTGGTCGCGCAGCTTCTCGTGATGGCCGAGCGCGAAGTCGAGCGCCCGGAGCGTCTGGAAGGCCTCGTTGGCCCCGCTGAAGTCGGGGCAGGCCTCATCGACCTCGCAGCCGATGTCGGAGAAGACGCCGCGACCGCCCTCGAGCACCGCGCGGACGCGCGGATCGAGCGGCAGCCCGCCGAGGTCCGGCGCCCATGCAACGCGGACACCGGAGAACTCGCGGTCGAGCGGCCGCGCGAACACGTCTCCGGGCGTGTCGATCGAGATCGGCGACCGTGGATCGGGTCCGGCGATCGCGCTGAGGAACAGCGCGACATCATCGACTGTCCGCGCCATCGGCCCCTTGACGCTCAGGTTGCCCCAAACATTCAGCGCCGGGACGGTCGGCACCCTGCCCGGCGAGACGCGGAAGCCGACGACGTTGTTGAAGTTACCAGGATTTCGCAACGAGCCGCCCATGTCGCTGCCGTCAGCGATCGGCAGCATCCCGCTGGCGAGCGCCGCACCGGCGCCGCCGCTCGAGCCGCCGCAGGTCTTCGTCAGGTCGTAGGGGTTCAGCGTCGCACCGAACACCGGGTTGAACGACTGCGACCCGGCGCCAAACTCGGGGACGTTCGTCTTGCCGACCGTCAGCGCGCCGGCCGCCTTGATCCGCTGGATCATGAGCGTGTCCTGCTCCGGCACATGGTCGCGGAAGATCGGCGAGCCGAACGTTGTCCTGATCCCGGCGGTCTCTTCGAGGTCCTTGTGGGCGATTGGCAGCCCGTGGAGCGGACCAAGTGGCCCGCCCGACGCCACCTTCTCATCGGCGGCGCGGGCCATCGCCAGGGACTTCTCGGGATCGACCTGCGAGACGATCGCATTGACGCGGGAATTCACCCGGTCGATCTGCGCGAGGTGGGCCTGCATCACCTCGACCGCCGAGAGCTCACGCGAGCGAATCCGGCCGGCCAGCTCGCCCGCCGTCGAGAAGCAGATGTCGTCGTTCGCCATCCTTTGCGCCCTTCCCATCACGTCGACGCCGCGCTCCCGGCAGCGCGAGCCGGCCGGGAACGATGAACGCTATCGTCGCCGCGACGCGCGCGGGATGCAAGCGGGATGGCGAGGGAGAGCGCGCGGGGTTAGTGCCGGCAGGCGGCGCAGACGCCGAACACCTCGAGCCAGTGACCCGAGATCTTGAAGTCCGTCCGGGCGCCGAGCTCCTCGAGCAGCGGCGCGACGGTGCATTCGTCAAACTGCACGACCGCTCCGCAGTCCGAGCAGATCAGGTGGTGGCGATGCTCGCTGTCGCGTTCGGTGCGGACGTAGGAGTGGCAGCCGTCGGGCCGGTGGAGCCGGTCGAGGATGCCGCTGTGGACGAGCACATCGAGTGTCCGGAAGACTGTCGCGCGGCCGACTATGTCGCCACGATCCGCAAGCAAGCGCGCAAGCTCGTCGGCCGTGAAGGCCCGGTCCTGCTCGTGGACCGCCTCAACGACGGCGCGTCGGGGTGCGGTGACTCGGTACCCCGACTCCTGTAAGATGTTCAGCGCTTGTTCGATCGT
>DAOKZM010000168.1:5143-6144 GCA_035325665.1 Thermomicrobiales bacterium
GATTCGGTCATACGTTCGCCCGTAGGCGCCAGTGTAACATGGGGCCTCGAACGCCGACTGGTTCGTGAGGGCCATGCATGTCGCTCGAAACCGACCTGGTCGCGCCGTCCGCGGACCTCGAACCGCGCCGGCCTGAGAAGCCCCGCAGGATCGCGGCCCTGAACAACCGTCAGTTCCTGCACTACTGGCTTGCGATCACGCTGGCACTCACCGGCCTCTGGATCCGCATCACCGTCCAGGGCTATCTCGTCTACGAGATGACGAGCGATAAGTTCCTGCTCGGATTGGTCGGCTTCCTCAGCGCCCTGCCGGTGCTGCTGCTATCGCCGGTGGTCGGCGTGGTCGTCGACCGGTTCGAGCGCCGCAAGGTCCTGTTCGTCACCCAGGCATTCATCGCGGCAAACCTCTTCGTCCTGGCGACACTCGACGCCCTCGACATCCTCCGGGTGAGTCACATCCTCGTGATCTCGACGTTGGCCGGAGCGGCGTCGGCATTCGACTGGCCGGCGCGACTCGCGTTGGTGCCGAACATGGTCGAGGACCACGAGCTGCAGAGCGCCGTCGCGCTCAACTCCGCAGCCTTCAACGGCGCCCGAATCGTCGGCCCGGTGATCGGCGGGATGCTGATCGCGGTCATCGGCACGGCTGCCTGCTTCTACCTATCAGCGTTCGCCTTCCTGCCATCGATGGTCGTCCTGCTGACGCTATCGATCGATCGCGCTTTGCCGTCTGGTGAGCCGTCGTCGCCACTGCGAACGATCATGGATGGATATCGATACATCTGGAACTATCCGACGTTGCGCAGCCTGCTCTCGGTCGATCTCATCCCGGTGATCTTCGGCATGTCGTTCTTCGCGCTGCTGCCAGCGCTAACCCGCGATGTCTACGGTCGCGGGTCCGAGGGGCTCGGCTTTCTCTACGCGGCCGACGGCGCGGGCGCGTTCCTCGGCGTCATGCTCGTGGCGGCGCTAACGACGCTCCGACGCCGGGGCCGGCTGGTC
>DAOKZM010000168.1:6154-6961 GCA_035325665.1 Thermomicrobiales bacterium
CGAACGCTTCGGGGTGTCGATCCCGACCTCTCAGGTCATGCTGTTCGTCTTCCTATTTGCGGTGATCCAGATCCTCTTCTCCTTCGCGCCGACACTCTGGATCGGAATGGTGCTCATCTTCGCGCTCGGCCTGGTCAGCGCGCTCTACGGGACGCTCGCCGACACGCTGATCCAGACGATCATCGACGACCAGTATCGAGGCCGGGTCATGGCCGTCTGGTCGACCTTCTGGGGCCTCACGCCGATTGGCTACCTGCAGATCGGCATCGTCGCCGAGCAGTGGGGGACCCAGCGGGCGATCTTGGTCAATGCCTGTGTCGTCCTGCTGTACGTGCTGGGTATGCTGAAGTGGAATCCCGAAGTTCGGCGGCTCGACTGATCGGCGGAGGTGACGTGACGCAATGGCCCACGCGCATCCGGCGCGTCCTGGGCGCCGGTCGAGCTCCGAGGATCGCCGAGACGCGCGCGGCGCCGGTCCTAGCCGTGCCGCGCCTCGCCGTCGTCGGGCCGGCGGCTTCGCTGCCTGCGTGGTTGCCAACGGCAGTGACCATGGCTCCCGGGCCGGTGACGCTGGTAATCGATCCGCGCCGCTCGTCGCGTCCGGCGCGGGCGCTCGTCGATGCCGTCGGCGCGGCGCTGGGCGCGAGGCGTGTCATCACCGAGCCAAATGGTCCCTGGGCGCGGCTGGCAGGTCTGGCCGGAGGAACGCTCCAGTCGGTGGATGTCCCTGCCGCAATCGCCGACGCAAGCACTGTCGTGCTGCTCAGCGCGCCGAGCGGGTCGGAGGGGGTCGCGCGGCTATGGCTC
>DAOKZM010000169.1:0-3378 GCA_035325665.1 Thermomicrobiales bacterium
GATCGCGTAGCCAGCGGCGAACGCCTCCTCGAGCTGCTCGCGCAGGGCGAAGCGCCAGGCGCGGGCGACGGAGGGGTCGGCGGCGAGCAGCGCGTCGATGTCCGATGGGATGGCGACGCGGGCGCGCGGGCTTCCGGCGGGGTAGTCCGGGAGATCGGCGAGCGCTACCGGCTCCAGCGGCCGGTAGCCGCGGAGGAGCCGCGTGCTGACGCGCTCGCTATCGAGCGCCCAGTGGACGTAGAGCCGGTCGCTCGGCAGGCCGCCGTAGAGGCCCCCGGCGAACTCCTCGCCGTAGACGTTCTCCTCATAGACGTGGCTGGTCGCGCCGAGGCGCTCGAAGTTGAGCCGGGCATTGGCTGCCCGCAGGGGATCGACCGTCCAGGCCGCCTCGCGGAAGCCGGCCCGCAGCGCCAGCGCGGCCTGTAGCGTCTTCAGCGCGAAGCCCAGTCCGCCACGCCACTCCGGCTCGACGGCCATCAGGTCGGAGAGCAGCAGCGGCCGGTCGGCGACGAACCCGCCGTAGCCCTGGATGTAGCCGACCATCCGCTCGCCGTCGAACGCGCCGATCACCTCGCCGCCGGTCTTGGGGATCACAACCATGATCGAGAACGAGGCCAGGTCGGTCTCGCTGACGCCAAACACGTCGCGCTGCAGCCGCTCACACTGCGCGAATTCCTCGCGCGTGCGGACGACGCGGAATTCGAGCGCCCGCGCGCCGACGACGCGCCGCCAGCCGCTCGCCAGCGGCTCGAAGCCGAGCGCCTCCGGGGTGATCGGCGCGCTCACCGGTGGGCCCGTTCGGCGGGACGCGCGACGGCGAAGCCGTAGCCGAGCGCGAGCAGCGGGAAGATGGCGGTGATGGCGAACATCGTCGCGTAGCCGGTCTGGCCGGCGACGGCGCCCATGCCGATGGCGCCAAGGCCAATGCCGGCCTCGAAGAACGAAGTGAACGTCGCCATGCCGGCGCCTCGTCGCGCTGGCTCGACGAGGTCGACGGCGAAGGCGTTCAGGGCGGGCTGGCCGGCGCCGAAGGCGAGCCCGAAGAGGACGCCGGTCAACAGCAGCAGCGCCAGCGTGTTGGTGAGCGCGAGGGCGCCCATCGCCAGGATCGTCAGGACGAAGGTCGGCATGATCACCGCCATGCGGCTCAGGCGGTCCGCCATCCGCCCGCCGAAGACGCGCGAGGCGAGGACGGCCAGGGCGAAGACGGTGAAGTAGAGGCCGGCGTTCGCGATGTCGCGATCCTCGGCGTAGACGATGATGAAGGCCGCCACCGCGCCATAGACGAGGTTCGAGAGCAGGATCAGCACGGCGGCCGGCATCACCGACGGCGCGAAGAGGGTGGTCATCCCGGTCGCGTCGCGGATCACCAGCCCGAGGTAGGGGGTGATCGCCGTCGCGAACGTCGACATCAGGCCCCAGATACCCATCGCCTCGCCGCGCCGGGATGGCGGGGAAATCTGGGCGATGAAGGCGAACGACGCGGTGTGGAAGAAGGCCATGCCGAGGCCGTGGACGGCCCGCACGCCAAGCACGAGCGGGACGCTGGTGGCGAAGATGTAGAGGACGCCGGACAGCAGGAACAGGCCGGCGCCGATCACAAGGAAGCGCTTCGCGCCACTGCGGTCGATCTCGCGGCCGATGAAGAGCCGCGGCAGCAGCGCCGCGATCGAGAAGACGCCGACGATCAGGCCGACCGCGGTCGTCGAACCGTCGAGGTCGTCCCGGACGTAGAGCGGCAGCACGGCGGTCAGGAGCTGGAAGGAGGCGAACAGCAGCGCGCCGGCCGCGCAGGTCAGGACGAACGGCCGGGTCAGGATCGTCGCTGGCGGCGCGGCCATCGCCGTTGAGCGGCTCATCCGGCGGGGAGATGTGGCGCGAGGTGGGGGACCGTCACGGCTACTCCTCGGCCGGCTCGTTCGGCGAGCCGTGCTCGTCCTCGTAGCGAGCGACGCGCGCGCGGACCTCAGCGGGGGTCAGGGCGTTGACGTCGATGCCGAGGATGTCCTTCAGGTGCTGGGCGTCCTTGTAGCCGCGTCCCTTCGCCCAGGCCCAGAAGTGGGTCCAGGATACATCGGCCGGCTCGCCGCGGGCGGCGCTGTCGCGGGCACGCAGCTCCGAGCCGCGCATCATCGGCGTCGGTAGATCTTCGGCCGCCTGCTCCGACTCCGTCTCCTCCTCGCGCGGCGGGGCGGGTCGCTGGCGCGGGGGCTGCTCGCGCGGCTGCTCCGGGGGCCGGACCGCGCGCATCCGTGAAGGCTGCTGGGGCTGGGCGGGGGGCGGCTCGGCCGGCGTGGCCGGCGGGACGATCGAGACCGGCGCGGCGGCCCGGCCGCGCGGCGTGTCCGCTTCGACGTACTCGGCGCCGTAGCCGAGCGCGGCGAGCGCCCGGCCGATGGCGCGCGTCTCGGCGGTTTCGATGAACGATGCTGTGTTGGCGCGGCTGGCGCTGGCGTGGCCGCTGGCGGTCCCGCTGCCGGGGATGCTGACAACCGCCTTGCAGACGGCATGCTCGTCGTCTAGCGCCAGTAGCTCGGTCTGGATGTCGGCCTCGGGGTGCTCGCTCCGCAGCCAGTGCATCCGCCACTTGACGTCGAGGTAATACGAGCCGTCGTCCAGCTGGCGCAGATGCTCGCGCGGGTCGAATTGCTTGCTCATGGGCGGGGTCGCGCTCCCTTCTCGGCGGCTGTCAACCCGGATTATAGCCAGCTGCCGGCCCGGGCCGGCCGTACAATCGCGGCGCGTAGGGCAGAGAGAGCGAGAGGGAGCGACGTGAACGCGACCGAATGGATCGTCGATCGGAATGGGGACGGCTACGCGGATGACGTGGCGACGCGATTCGTGCTCAATCTGGCCGGTGGCGGCGCGAGTCGCGACCTCTGCGCCGGACTGATCAACTTCGCCGCCCGGCTCGGCCTGGCGACGCACGCGCTGACGACGCCGCTCGTGGTTGCCGCCGGTTCGGCGACGACCGGTAACAGGCGCGACGTGCCGGTCGCGAGCATCGACGACCTGCCCGCGCTTCCGGCGCTGGAAAGCTCGGCGGGCGAGCCGCTCGGCGAGCTGGGTGAGCCGTCCGGCTGCCTGACCGACCTGTTTACCACCCAAGGAGCATTGGCCGACACCGACGGCGATCTGCTGCCCGATGCGACGCGGCTCGCCTTCGACCTGCCGGATGAACTCCCGGCGGCGCTGGCGGCGGCCGTGGCCAACCTCGCCGCGCGAGTCGGGCTGGAGAGCGGTGGCGTCACGCTGCCGCTGGTTCGCGACGACGGCGCGCGCTTCGCCGTCCGCCCCGGCGAGGGGCCGGCACGGCTGGGTGCGACCGGCCAAGGCTGGCTGGCAGGCGGCGAGCCGGCCGAGCTGGCGCGGCTGCTC
>DAOKZM010000169.1:3511-5317 GCA_035325665.1 Thermomicrobiales bacterium
GGCCCCGGGCCGAACGACCCCGGCGCGGTGCTCTGGGAGCGCGAGTGGGACGCCGGCTGGGAAGTTGAGCGCATCGTCCAAGCGGTCGCCGCGCTGCCGGTCGAGGCGCTAGCCGCGGGCCGTTTGATGGTCTTCGCCAGCGAGCCGCCCGAGATCCGTCGCGTGCTGGCCGAGCGGCTGTCGGAGGACCTGCGGGCGAGGGGGATCGAGGCGGCTGAGGTCATCGCCCTGTCGGCGTTCAAGGCGGGACTCTCCTGGCTGCGTGAGGTCGTCACACCCGCGCTCGCCGCGCTACCGGTCGCGCCCGAGCGCGTTCTCATCGCCTACCGACGGATGACCGAGGACGGCACGCTCGACATGCCCATCCGCTGGCTGCAGGAGCTCTTCCCCGGCCCCGAGCTAATGGCCGCGGACCTCGGCATCGAGCAGGGAGCGATTGAGCTGGTGGAGGCGGGCGATGACGCGCCGGCCACCTTCGTCGCCGAAGCGTTCGACGGGGGTGGCGCGAGCCTCGGCCGCTGGACCTGCACGCCGCCGTGGCGGCCGGCGCCGT
Organism: Thermomicrobiales bacterium; assembly: GCA_035325665.1. Lineage (GTDB taxonomy): Bacteria > Chloroflexota > Chloroflexia > Thermomicrobiales > CFX8 > JAMLIA01. The sequence continues at coordinate 4,065 of DAOKZM010000169.1, forward strand.
TCGCGGCAGCGTTCGGCGACGAGCCCGGCCGAGTCGTCGTCACGACCGGTGGGGCGAAGCCCGCCGGCGGCCAGGGCCGGCGCCGGCCGGCCCCGTTCGTCGCAGCGCTCGGCGACGAGCCGGGGCGGGTCATCGTCACGACCGGCGGGGTGATGGCCACCGACGGCGACGGCTGGCGCGAGTTGGCACGCGTGCCGACCGACCTGGAGACATTCTGGGAGTTCTGGCAGGGCGAGGTCATCCCCGACCTGTTGCGGCTGGTCGAGCAGGCCGGGGCGTGGGCGGCAGCGCAGCCATTCTTCGGCGAGCTGCTGGCCGAGGTCTGGGTCAGCGAGCCGAATGAGCGACTCGGCGTCCGCGAGGAGAACGATTCGGCGGCCGAGGCGCTGGCCGAGGACATCTACTTCACGACGCTCGACGCAATCGAGCTGTTCGGGAAGCGTGAGACCGAGGAGGCGCTGACTGCCCCAGGCGCGATCGTCCCGATCGTCCGCGTCGTTCCCGGCGCGGCGCCGCGCGCCCGGATCACCCTGCGCGCCGCCCCGGCCCACCCGACGCTCCCGTACCCGGACCTGCGCATCTCGGAGCTCCGCCTCGATGGCGACGCGCTCCAGATGACGATCGAGGCGACGGTCGACGGCGACCCAGCCCCGACCCTCGCCCGCCTCCAACAGCTCGCGACGACGGGCCTTGCGGAGGCCCAGGAGTCCATCACAGCGCGCGTCGTCTTGGACGGCGGCTCCGTCGAGCTACGTCTTCCCGTCACCTCACCCCTCCCCGCGCGTCCCGCGTCCCGCGTCCCGCGTCCCGACATGACCACCAACCTCCACGGCGACACGATCATCGACCTGGCCGAATCGCTCGCCGCCGCGCCGGAGGTGACCGCCTGGGTCGAGGACTGGTCGTACCAGGGGCGGCCAATCCCGGCGCTGGCGCTGGCCGCGCCGTGCGAGGGCCGGCTGCGCTCCCCGGTCAAGGCGGCGATCCTCAAGCCGACCTACCTCGTCGTCGCCCGCCACCACGCCAACGAGATCTCCAGCACGAACGCCGCGTTCCAGCTCGCCTGGCTCGGCGCGAACGAACCACGCTGGCGACGCTACCTCGACGCGGTGAACGTCGTCGTCCTGCCGTATGAGAACCCGGACGGCGCGGCGCTCCACGCGCGGCTGGCGAGCTTCCCCGAGTCGGGAACCTGGAAACACCACCCGGCGCGCTACAACGCGCTCGGCTTCGAGTACGGTTTCGACCACCTC
>DAOKZM010000169.1:5327-6958 GCA_035325665.1 Thermomicrobiales bacterium
GGCGGCGCTGGCTGCCGGACGTCGTCGTCGACAACCACGGCGTGCCGTCCCACGAGTGGGTCCAGCCGTTCGCCGGGTACGGCTCACCGCCGCGCTTCCGCGTCTCCTACTGGATTGTCCAGGCGCTGCTCTACGGCATCGCGTCCTACCTCGACGACTCGGGCCTGCCGGAGCAGCGGGCATCGGTCGAGGCGCTGCGCGACGCCGTCTCGGCCAAGGTGCGCGACACCGATGTCGGCGACTGGAACCGCGTCTACGGCGCGAGCTATCGGGAGTGGGGTCAGTCGCGCGAGCCGGAGCGCTTCCCCGGCGAGTTCCACGACGACATGCTCTGGCACGTCGCGGGAGTCGATCCGAATTCGGCCCGCCGCGGCTTCCACCTGCTCCACCCGCGCACGACCGTCATCTCCTGGGTCACCGAGGTGAACGACGAGACGGCCGAGGGGGAACACCTCGAACGGGTCGCCCGCGCTCACTTGCTGGCTAACGAGGCCACGCTCGACCTGCTGGCCGCTGCCGCGTCGTCGGCAGAGTCGTGGGCGATCAAGCACGGTGATGGATCGACGACCTATCGGGTCGGCCGGCAGCGGCCACTGCGGCTGGGTGGCTGACGGCGGCTGCGTTCGGGGTGCGCCGCGGCGATCCGCTCGGGTTCGGGCCTCTCGCTACGCCTGTCATCCTGAGCGCGCACGCGAAGGATCTCTCTGCGTTCGTTCGCAGTCGACCGGGGGAGAAGCTTCGCTGCGGCTCAGCATGACAGGGAAAAGGAGTGGCTGCCGAGCCGGCGAGACCCCAGTGGTGGATTGCTGAGCGCCGGCTGGCGTTGGCCAACAGCGTCTGGGGGCTTGACACCAGAGACTAACGATATTAGTATATAACTAATATCGTTAGTCTCTGGAAGGACACTCGAATGCGAATCACGACCCACGGCGACTTCCTGATCCAGCTCACGCGCTGGCCGCTGCTGTTCCCGGTCAATGCCTACCTGGTCCGCGAGGAGGACGGGTTCACGCTGATCGACACCGGCGTCTGGGGCGGCGCGAAGGCGATCCTCGCCGCGGCGCGGGCGCACGGCGGCGAGATCGTGCGGATTGCCCTCACCCATGCCGACTCCGACCACGTCCTCGGCCTCGACGCCCTGCGCGCCGAGCTGCCGGATGCCGAGGTCCTGATGACCACCCGCAGCGCGCGGCGGCTGGCCGGCGACCGCTCGCTCGATCCGGGCGAGGAGATCGGCCGGGTGAAGCGGCTGGGCGGCGGGAACGTCCAGAAGACGACGCCGACCAGCACGCTCTCTCACGGCGATCGCGTCGGATCGCTGGAGGTCATCGCCACGCCGGGGCATTCCCCCGACCATGTCGCTTTCTTCGACCGGCGCGACGGCACCCTGATCGCGGGCGACGCGTTCCAGACACGCGGCGGTATGGCCGTCTCGGGCGTCGTCCGGCCGACCTTCCCGTTCCCGGCACTGGCGACCTGGCACAAGCCGGCCGCGCTGGACTCGGCCCGGCTGCTGTGCTCGCTCGACCCGACTCGGCTGGCGGTCGGTCACGGCGACGTGCTCGACGAGCCGGCCGGGGCGATGGAAGCCGCGATCGCCGAGGCGGAGCGCGGCATGGTCGCTGAGCCAG
>DAOKZM010000170.1:0-6901 GCA_035325665.1 Thermomicrobiales bacterium
GCCAGCTGGGCGTTGAGCACGACCGCCCCGATCGAGACGAGCGACGCCGCCAGCTGGGCGCTGCCGAACGCCCCGGCGCCGATCCGCAGCGCCTCGACCAGCTCGGCCCAGACGACCCCGCGCACCCCGGCGACCACCCCGAACACCGCGAAGTGGCCGAGGATCAGCCCGAAGGCCGGACCCACCCGCCACTGCCCCGCCGTCGTCTGCTCCGCCGCCCGCACGCCCCCGCCCCCTCCTCGACCGGCGAAGCGTAGCAGGGGACGAGGGATGGGGGCCGGGGGACGAGGGGTTGGTCGCGGCCAACTCCTCATTCCTTTTGCCTCATCCCTCGTCCCTTCCGCCGGGGAATAGCCCCGCCTACCCCCGCGTTAACAGCGATGCGAGACAGTGGCAGTCCGTCGGGCCGGGGGTTCCCCCGACCTACCGGAGACCGCGTGACGCGACCGGCGGGCATGGTCTCGGGCTCGCTCCTCAACCCCACTCCTTATTTACCCCACCCCCCGATCCGGGCGGCGTCCAATCACCGCCCGGATTCCTCTATGTGTCGGAAGGGACGAGGGATGAGGCAAAAGGGATGAGGGGACGGGGAAACAGATCGGCCGCCACCAACCCCTCATCCCTCTTGCCTTTTGCCCCGTTCAGTAATACACCGTCAACGTCCGGTGATACGGCTCCGCCGTCTCCGGGAGGGACTGGCCGGCCTGCCACAAGGCCCAGTCGATCGCGTAGGCCGGCATCGGGCGACCCCGGCGGCCCAGCTCCTGGCGCAGCAGCTCGACCGCCCAGACGGTGCTCGCGCGAATCTCCAGCTCCTCGTCGCTCTCCGGCGGGATCAGCTCGAAACGCGCTATCCGCTCGGCCAGCTCCGGCGCGTAGCTCAGCACGCCGAACTGGCGCAGCACCTGTGGCACCTTGTAGTCGGCAAACGCGGTGAGCGTGTCGAGGTCGTGGAACGCCCCCGGCCCCTGGCCGGCGAAGGCGCCGTAGACATCGGCGACGAGGATCTGGGCGCGCTTGTAGAAGCGCGCCTCACGCTGTCCCCAGGGCACGGTGTCGCGGAACGACGGCAACGCCCGCAGCACCTCGGCAATCAGCTTCGGCGCCGAGCCGCGTGCCGCGCGGATCGCGTGCAGGAACGTTCCCTCCCAGCGCTCGACCAGGGCGACCCCGACCTCGCGCAAGTGCTCCATCCGGGCGCGGAGCAGCGGGATCGGGTCGCTCCCCTCGTCGCCGGCCAGCAGCGCGGCGACCTCCGACTCGGTGATCGTGCCGAGGTGGTCGCCGTCCCACAGCGGCTCTCCCCCCTCGACCGCCCGGCGCAGCGCGACGGCCAGCGCCGCGTAGCCATCGTAGGTCGTGCCATCGTAGGTCACCTGCCAGCGCGGCCGGCCGGTCGAGGGGAGCGACCAGAAGCAGAAGTTCAGCGCGTCCACTACCAGCACCAGGTTGGCCAGCCGGGCGTGGTCGTCCGACGTCGGGTGGAGCATCCGGTCCCAGTCCGGCCTGGGGTCGGGCAGCTCCTCGATCAGCGCCGCCGCCCGCTGGACCTGCTGGCGGTCGATCCGCACCAGCCGCGCCCCCTCGACGATCGGCAGCGTGCTCTCCAGCACCCGCAGGGGATCCCGCGAAAGATCGAGCTCCATCCGCAGCGTCATCCGCGCCCTCCTCTCCTGTCTCGGTGCTCTAGAGGATACGGGTTCTGGCGTCCAACCGGGAAGAGGCCGGCCGCGGACCGGCGATCCGCCGTCACGTCGCCTCGTCGTCGCTTTCGAGCTCTTCCAGCTCGCTGTTCACCGACGCGCTGAGCTCCGTGAATGCGTCGGTGCCCAGCCGCCCCTCGCGCCGCAGCTCGACGAACGTGTCGCGTTGGATCATGAGCGCGTGGCGGCGCGCGGCGAGAAGCTGGCGGCGCCGGATAGTGTCGCGGTCGATCCCCTCGGCGCTCAGCGCCGCCCGCTCGGCCTCGATCGCCTGCTCGTACTCCTCCCGGATCGTGTCCGCCACGTCGGGAAGCACGCGCCCGCGCTGGCGTTCCGCCTCGATCGTGCTGAGCGCGCGGCTGTACGCCTGCAGCCGGGCGAGATGGCGCTCGTGCTGGCGCACGCGGTCGCCGCGAAAGCCGGCCTGCGCCAGCAACAGCGGCATCGTCAGCCCCTGGCCGAGGAGCGAGACGAGCACGACCCCGAACGTCGCGATCTGGATCCACGCGCGATCGTCGAGGGTGCGGGGCAGGCTCAGCGCCAGCGCGAGCGACACCGCGCCGCGTAGCCCGCCCCAGGTCACGACCGACACCCACGTCCAGGGAAACTCCTGCCGGATCGTCCGCAACACGGCGTTGACGACGCCGACGATCATCCCGCGCGTGCCGATGACCGCCAGCATCACGAGGGCGATCGACGGGATGTTGCTCCAGAGTTCGGGCGCCGCGATCCGCATGCCCATCAGCAAAAAGATCATCGAATTGCCGAGGAACGCGACGTAGTCCCAGAACGACCCCAGCGCGAGCCGCGTCGTCGGCGACATCGACACGCTCCGCAGCGTCCCGACCAGCAGCCCGGCGATGACCACCGCGATGACGCCGGAGACGTGCAGGGTCTCGCCGAGCGTGTAGGCGCCGAACGCGGCCGCCGTCGTGATCGTGATCTCGATCAGGTGGTCGTCGATCCGCTGCAACAGCGCCGTGGCGAGGACGCCGGTCAGCAGGCCGACGGCGGCGCCCCCGATCGCCACCGTGATGAACTCGGCCATGCCGTCGGCGAGGCTGACGTGCCCGCCGAGCGCCGCCTCGATGACGATGCCGTACACCACGATCGCGATGCCGTCGTTGAAGAGGCTCTCCCCCTCGATGATCGTCGTCAGCCGCTCGGGAGCGCCCAGGCGCGAGAAGATCGCCAGCACCGAGACCGGGTCGGTCGCCGCGACGAGCGAGCCGAAGACGAGCGCCGTCTCGAACGATAGGTTGAGGACCGACGAGACGACGAGCGCGATCAGGACCGCCCCGACCAGCACGCCGGGGATAGCGAGCAACGCGATCGCCGGCAGGTCACGCCGCAGCCGGGTGACATCGAGCTGGTAGCTGGCCGCGAAGAGCAGGGGCGGCAGAAAGACGAGCAGGATCAGGTCGGGCGTCAGCTCCACCTCGGGGACGAGGTTGAGGCTGCCCAGCAGCAGCCCGATGACCACCAGCGCCAGCGTGTACGGCAGCCGGACCCAGCGCGTCGCCAGCGCGACGCTGACGACGACGATTAGGGCGATGACCAGCGCCGACTCCAGCGCGAGACCATTCATCCCTCAGTCTCGTCCCACGAACGCCCGCGCGGGTCGTCTGCAATGGGTCGACAGGTCGATCTCCAGCCCCTCGGCCAGCGGTCAACTCACTCTCTCACCGACCAATAGCATACGTGCTCCGCCCCCAACACGTGAATGCACTCCCCACTCCCCATCCCTCATCCCTCATCCCTCCCCGTGCTATTCTCGTCCCGCGAGTCCGTATCGAAGGAGGGGGTTCCGAAATGCGATCCGTCGTCGTCGCGCCACAGCCGCGAGCCGCCGAGGCCGGCGCCGAGGTCCTGCGCCGGGGCGGCAACGCCTTCGACGCCGCCGTCGCCGCCGGGTTCATGCAGATGGCCACCGACCCGCTGATGTGCGGCATCGGCGGCATGGGCATCGCCCAGGTCCACGTCGCCGCAACCGGCGAGACGCTCGTCCTCGACTTCCTCCACCGCGCCGGCTCGCGCTATACGCCCGACCTCTGGGAGGGCCGCGTCCGCGAGGCGCCGGGCGGCAAGCGCTACGTCGAGGGCTTCCCCGAGCAAATCGGCTACCAGACCATCATGCGCCCCGGCTCCGTCGCCGGCTTCGGCGCGCTCCACGCCCGCTGGGGCAGCCGCGACTGGGCCGAGCTCCTCCAGCCCGCCATCGGCGCCCTCCGCGAGGGCTTCCCGATGGACGAGTACATCGCCGACTTCCTCGACGAGCGCCACCAGTATGGCTCCAGCCCGGCCAGCCCGCCGCTGGACGCCTTCCTCCGCGCCAGCGAGCCGATGGCCGCCCTCTGGCTCGACGACGAGGGCCGGCCCCGCCGCGTCGGCGACCACCTCGCCAACCCCGACTACGCCCGCACCCTCGAACGCCTCGCCGCCGACGGCGCCGATTCCTTCTACCGCGGCGCGCTGGCCCAGGAGATCGCCGCCGACCTCGCCGCCCACGACGCCCTCGTCACCGCCGCCGACCTGGCCGGCTATCAGGTCATCGACCGCCGGCCGCTGGCCGGCAGCTACCGCGGCCTCGCCGTCTCGACCGTCCCCGCCCCCGGCGGCGGGCCGACCCTGCTCCAGATCCTCGGCATCCTCGAAGGCTTCGACCTCGCCGCCCTCGGCCACGACAGCGTCGAATACCTCCACCTGCTGCTCTCGGCCATGCGCCTCGCCTTCGCCGACCGCAAGGAGCACCTCGGCGACCCCGACTTCGTCGACGATGCCACCGCCCGGCTGCTCGACCCGGCGCACATCGCCGCGCTGCGCGAACGCGTCGAGCGCGGCGAGCTGGCCAGCGCGCCGGAGGACGGCGTCCCCGGCACGACCCACCTCACCGTCGCCGACGCAGCCGGCAACGTCGTCGCCGTCACCCACACCCTCGGCCACGGCTCCGGCGTCATCACCCCCGGACTGGGCTTCCAGTACAACGGCGGCGGCGGGTTCGACCTGCGCCCCGGCCGGCCCAACTCGGCCGCCCCCGGCAAGGTCCGCCTCTCCGGCATGTGCCCGACCATCGTCCTCCGCGACGGCGCTCCCGCCTTCGCGCTCGGCAGCCCCGGCAGCAACGCCATCGTCAACGCCGTCGCCCAGGTCATCATCAACACCGTCGACTTCGGCATGTCGCCGGTCGAAGCCGTCTCCGCCCCGCGCGCCCACGGCGAGGGCGAGGACGCCCTGCTCGAGACGCGCATCCCGCAGGCGACCGCCCGCGCCCTCGCCGAGCGCGGCCACGCCGTCACCTATCGCCCGTTCGCCTACGATACCCTCCAGGGCCGCATCCAGCTCGTCGCCCGCACGCCCGACGGCGACTGGGCCGGCGCCTCCGACCCGCGCCGCCAGGGCGGCTACGCCGCCTACGCCTGACCAGAAGAGGAGCACCCATGGCTGACGTCACGCTCGACACCAGCACCGACCGCGGCCGCCACGTCGCCGCCCGCCTGCGCAACGACATCGTCGCCTGGCTCAGCACCGTTCGCCCCAGCGGCCAGCCCGACACCGTCCCCGTCTGGTTCCTTTGGGATGGCGACACCGTGCTGATCTACAGCCAGCCCAACCAGGTCAAGTTGCGCAACATCGCCGGCAACCCCCACGTCGCGCTGGCGCTCGACGACACAAAGGGCGGCGGCGACGTCATCCGTATCGAAGGCGCCGCCGCCGTCGACGAATCACACCCCTCCTGTGACAACGTCCCCGCCTACGTCGCCAAATACGAGCAGCACATCATCGACCTCGGCTACACCGTCGCCGAGTTTGCCGAGGCGTACTCGGTGGCCGTCGTCATCACCCCGACGCGCTACCGGACGTAGGGGGCGCGGGATGCCGGCTCGTAGGGGCGAACCTCGTGTTCGCCCTCGTCGAGGCACGATTCGCTGGCGAGCGCCGACCGACCGGTTCGTCTCGCGCCGAGAATCCGGCGAACCAGCGAGGGCGAACACGAGGTTCGCCCCTACGTGGCCTGGTAGATTCGGAGACGGCAATGCGATTCGATCCGGATCGACATCGTCGCGGTTCGATGCGCGCGTCGTGGTGGGATTACGCGGGATGTGGCGCGTACTTCGTCACGATCTGCACGCACCACCGGCTGACACTCTTCGGCGATGTCGTAGACGGGCGCGTGTACCTGTCTCCGGCAGGGACGATGGCCGCTGAATCCTGGGCGGCCGTGCCCGATCGCTTTTCGGGCATCGCGCTCGACGCCTATGTCGTCATGCCGAACCACCTCCACGGGATCGTCGTCGTGCGGACCGGTCGGCACGACGAGTCTCATCGTGAGCAGTCTGCTGTGGTTGTTTCTGGTACGTCCGACGGTTCGTTGGGTCGCGTCATACAGGCGTTCAAGTCACTGACGACTGTCGCCTATGGTCGAGGCGTGCGCGAGCACGGATGGCAGCCGTTTGATGGCCGGCTGTGGCAGCGTAACTACTACGACCACATCATCCGGAACGCTGACGAGCTGGGTCGCGTTCGAGCGTACATCGCCCGAAACCCCGCCCGCTGGGCGCACGACGCTGAGAATCCGGCCATCATCCGAACGAACAACCCCATGTAGGGGCGAACCTCGTGTTCGCCCCGCGTCGATGGACGATCGCGCCGCCAGGCAGCCACCGGACCGGGATGCCCCCTCCGAAGGGTGACCCCCGTATCCGCCCCGCGTCCTCCGCCCCCCTACACCAGTGCCGTCATCGTGATCTCCCCCAGCGCCCCGCCGGCAGTGACGTCACGCCGACCGTCGTCCGCCCCGGCGCCGCCGCCTTGTCCGTCTGGATCACCTCGCGCCGCACCCCCGCCTCGACCATCGGTTCCTCTCCTTCATTGCCTGAACTCTGAAAACCGGACGAGCCTACACCCAACCCTCCCCCACGTCCCACGCCCCGCGTCCCATCGCCGAATGTCCCATTTTTCGCCCCAGAATCCGTTCGTATAGTAGAGGCCCCTTCACCCCCTCATCCCCCGTCCCTCGTCCCTCGTCCCGAAAGGCCGAACCATGCCGCCCTACCCCGACCTCGCCCCCGACGTCATCGCGCAGATCGAGGCGCTCGGCCAGGACTGCTCGCTCGCATTCGAGCTTGGCGCCGCGCGATTGCTCCTGCGCCAGGCGCTCGTCGCGATTGCGGACGGCGCCGACGACCCGCGCCTCATCC
>DAOKZM010000171.1:0-4913 GCA_035325665.1 Thermomicrobiales bacterium
CCTCCTCCTTGGCGCCATCGAAGACCGGGGTCGCGACCCGGAAGCCGAGCGCGAACGCCGCCCAGCCGAGGTGCGTCTCCAGCACCTGGCCGATGTTCATCCGCGACGGGACGCCGATCGGGTTCAGGATGATGTCGACCGGGGTGCCGTCCGGCAGGTAGGGCATGTCCTCCACCGGCAGGATCCGGGAGATGACGCCCTTGTTGCCATGGCGGCCGGCCATCTTGTCGCCCTCGGAGATCTTCCGCTTCTGAGCGATCATGACGCGCACCATCTCGTTCACGCCGGCCGGGAGCTCGTGCTCCATGTTGTCTTCGCGGCGGAACTGCTTGACATCAATCACCTTGCCGTGGACGCCATGCGGCACCCGCAGCGAGGTGTCCTTCACCTCGCGGGCCTTCTCACCGAAGATTGCCCGCAACAGGCGCTCCTCGGCTGATAGCTCCGTCTCACCGCGCGGGGTGACCTTGCCGACCAGGATGTCGTTCGGCCGGACCTCGGCGCCGATGCGGATGATCCCGTTCTCGTCGAGGTTCGCCAGCGAGTCCTCGCCGACGTTCGGAATGTCGCGGGTGATCTCTTCGGGGCCGAGCTTGGTGTCGCGCGCCTCGGTCTCGTACTTCTCGATATGGATCGAGGTGAAGACGTCGTCGCGGACGAGCCGTTCCGACAGCAAGATGGCGTCCTCGAAGTTCCCGCCCTCCCACGGCATGTAGGCAACCAGGACATTCTGGCCGAGCGCCAGCTCGCCGTTCTCGGTGCTGGACGAATCGGCGATGATCTGACCCGCGGCGACACGGTCGCCACCAACGACGCTCGGCCGCTGGTTGATGCAGGTGTCCTGATTGGAGCGGACGAACTTCATCAGCTTGTAGACGCGCTCCTCGCCGCTGTCCTCCTCGATCACGATCTCCTTGGATGTGACCGACTGGACGACACCTGGAGCCCTGGCGACGATTACTTGGCCGGAGTCACGGGCCGACTGATGCTCGACGCCGGTGCCGATGATCGGCGCGACCGGCCGCAACAGCGGCACGGCTTGCTTTTGCATGTTCGCGCCCATCAGCGCGCGGTTGGCGTCGTCGTGCTCGAGGAACGGGATCAGCGCCGTAGCGACCGAGAAGACCTGCTTCGGCGACACGTCCATGTAGTCGACCTGCTCCGGTCGCACGACCGGATACTCCGTCGCCAGACGCGAAGCGACAAGCTCCTCGACGAAGTAGCCGTCGTCGGTCAACGGAGCGTTCGCCTGGGCGATGGTGAACTGGTCCTCCTCGTGCGCGTCGAGATACTCGATCCGCCCTGAGACGAACGGCCGGACGCGGACGAAGGCCAGGTCGGTCTTGACCAGGGCGTCGATCGTCTTGTCGTCGAGGACCGTGCCGGCCGCGAGCTTGACCTTGCCCGAACTCACATCCTCCGAGAGCTCACGACCCGGCAGCAGCGCCACGTTCTCGTGCGGCGAGCCGTCGGCGTTCCGCAGCTCGACGAGGCTGTAGACGCGCCGGTAGGGCGTCTCGATGAAGCCGAACTCGTTGATCTTCCCGTAGGTCGCCAGCGAGCCGATCAGGCCGATGTTCGGACCTTCCGGCGTCTCGATCGGGCAGATGCGGCCGTAGTGCGAGTGGTGGACGTCGCGGACCTCGAAGCCGGCTCGATCACGCGACAGGCCGCCGGGGCCGAGCGCCGACAACCGGCGCTTGTGGGTCATCTCGCTGAGCGGATTCGTCTGGTCCATGAACTGCGAGAGCTGCGAGCCGCCGAAGAATTCGCGAACCGCCGCCATCACCGGGCGGGTGGTCGAGATCAGCCCGTTCGGCGTCACCTGCTCGATGTCCTGGATCGTCATGCGCTCCTTGACGCCGCGCTCGAGGCGCTGCAGGCCGGTGCGCACGTGCATCTGAATCAGCTCGCCGACCGCGCGAATGCGCCGGTTGCCGAGATGATCGATGTCGTCCGGCTCGCCGTTGCCGTTGTTGAGCCGGATCATCGTCCGGATGATCTCCAGCAGGTCCTCGGGCGAGAGGACGCGGTCGTCCAACGGCTGCTCGCGGCCGAGCCGCTTGTTCAGCTTGTAGCGGCCGACGCGCGCTAGGTCGTAGCGGCGGGCGTCGAAGAACAGGTTCTTCAGCAGGTTGGCAGCGTTGTCGCGCGTCGGCGGGTCGCCGGGCCGGAGCCGCTTGTACAACTCGACCAGCGCCTCCTCGCGGGTCTTGGTCGGCTCGCGCTCGAGCGTCGAGGAGATGTACTGGTGGTCCGGGTTCGTGTCCACGTCGGCGAAGACGGCGCTCAGCTCGTCGTCGTCCTCGTAGCCAATTGCTCGCAGCAGGATCGTCACCGGCATCTTGCGCTTGCGATCGACCTTCACCGACAGCACGTCGCGGTTCGAGGACTCGAACTCGAGCCAGGCGCCGCGGTTCGGGATCAGCTTGGCCTTGCAAAGACGCCTGCCGCTGGTCGCGTCCTCCTCCAGTTCGAAGTAGACGCCCGGCGAGCGGACGAGCTGCGAGACGACGACACGCTCGGCTCCGTTAATAATGAAGGTGCCGTGCGCGGTCATCATCGGGAAGTCGCCCAGGAAGATGTCGCTCTCCTTGATCTCCCCGGTCTCCTTGATGATCAGCCGCACGCGGATGCGCAACGGCGCCGCGAAGGTCATGTCGCGCTCGCGGCAGACTTCCTCGGTCGCGCGCGGCTCGTCAAACGCGTGATCGAGGAAGTGCAGCTCCATCTTCTGGTTATAGTCGGTGATGGGCGAGATCTCCTGCAGGAGCTCGCGCAGACCTTCGGTCTTGAACCACTCGAAGGAGTCGATCTGGACCTGGACGAGGTTGGGCATCTCGATGACGGTTGGGATGCGAGCGTAGGAGCGCCGGTTGATCCCCAGGTTAGAGACGACCTGTTCGGCATTGCCGTCAATCGTCTGCGCGCTCGGAACACGGTGGGTCATGTGGTGCTCCTCATTTCAGTTAGACTCGGGACGTGGCGATGCGGTGACGCCGGACGAGGGATGCTCAAGACGTCGTGCTCAGGCTGACGCGGCCACCGGGCAGGTCGCCCGGCGCGGGGAAACACGAAAACCGGAAGGCAGACTATCCCCCTCCCGAGGCCCTGATGGTTTCGGTTTACGCCCTCGCAAGATCAACTGTTATCGTAACCGCGCGCTCACAGCCACTAGCGACCCATTAGTCTACACGCGGTCGTCGCGGTTGTCAAGGACCAGTCGCGTTTTTCCGAATTCCCGGTCGCGCGACGGCCGGACGACCCCGGTGTAGCCGCGATCCACGGTCTACCGGGCGAGCGACTGCGCTACAATCGCCCCGTCCTGGACTCCTTCCAGCCGATGTTCGACCGACGGGGAGATGGCAGAGTGATCGACCTCCGCAGCGACACCGTGACCCGGCCAACCGACGCGATGCGCCAGGCGATGGCGAGCGCCGAGGTGGGCGACGATCAGTATGGCGAGGACCCCACCGTCACGCGGCTCGAGCAGCTCGCGGCGCGGATGCTCGGCAAAGAGGCAGCCGTCTTCGTCGCCAGCGGGACGATGGGCAACCTGGCGGCACTGCTGGCCCATTGCGGCCGCGGCGACGAGATCATCATGGGCGACGAGTGCCACATCTTCTGGTACGAGTCCGGCGGCGCGGCGGCGCTCGGCGGGATGCCGTTCAGCCTCGTGCCGAACCGCGCCAGCGGCGAGCTCGACCTCGACATCGTGCGCCAGCGCATCCGGGCCAAGCGCCCCGGCTACCCGCCGACGGGCGTCATCTGCGTCGAGAACACCCAGAACCGCTGCGGCGGCACGGTCGTGCCGGTCGAGCACCTCGCCGAGCTGCGCGAGATCGCCGACGAGCACGGCATCCCAGTCCACATGGACGGCGCTCGCATCTTCAACGCCGCGGCCGGCAGCGACACACCGGTCGAACGGATCGCGTCGTACGCCGACACCGTCCAGTTCTGCCTCTCGAAGGGGCTGGCTGCGCCGGTCGGCTCGCTCGTCGCGGGCTCGGACGAGTTCATCCAGCGCGCGCGGGGGGCGCGGAAGATCCTCGGCGGCGCGATGCGCCAGTCGGGCGTCATCGCTGCCGCTGGGCTCGTCGCGCTGGAGTCGATGGTCGAGCGGCTGCCGGAGGATCATCGTCGCGCGCGGCGACTAGCCGAGGCGTTGGCTGAGATCAACGGCATCACGATCGACCTGGAAGCCGTCCAGACCAACATCGTCATCTTCAAGACCGAACCGGCCGTCGAGCAGACGGCGTTCGTCGAGCGGATGAAGTCCAACGGCGTGCTGGTGTCGAACTACGGCGCCCGCGGGGTGCGGATGGTGACGCATTATCAGGTCGACGACGCGGCGATCGATCGCGCCATCGAGGCGGCACGATCGGTCATGGCCGGCCAGCCGGCCGCAGCCTGAGCGACCTCCAATGACGATCCTGCACGACAAGCGCATCGTCCTCGGCGTGACCGGCGGGATCGCCGCCTACAAGGCGGTCGATCTGGCGAGCAAGCTCGTCCAGTCCGGGGCGCGGGTGGACGTCGTCATGACCGCCGCCGCGACGCAGTTCGTCACCCCACTGACATTCGAGGCGATCACCAAGCGGCGGGTCCACACGGGCGTGTTCGAGGGGTGGAGCGAGGCGGAGAAGGGCCACATCTCGCTGGCCGAGGAGGCGGACGTCCTCGTCGTCGCCCCGGCGACGGCTAACAGCATTGCCAGGCTCACGCTCGGGTTGGCGGACGACATGCTGACCGTCACGCACCTCGCGGCCACGCCACGCGGCACGCCCGTCGTCGTCGCGCCAGCCATGGAGCACCACATGTACTGTCACCCAGCGACGCAGCAGCACCTCGAGACGCTGCGCAGCCGCGGCGCGCTAGTGGTCGAGCCGGAGCACGGCCGGCTGGCCAGCGGC
>DAOKZM010000171.1:4923-6822 GCA_035325665.1 Thermomicrobiales bacterium
GTCGGCGTCGGGCGGCTTGCGAGCGTCGAGCGCGTCCTTGCCGCGATCGAGCGGGCGCTGGGTCGCGGCGGTCCGCTCTGGCGTAAGCGCGTCGTGGTGACGGCCGGCGCAACGCGCGAGGCGATCGACCCCATCCGCATCCTGACGAATCGATCGACCGGGCGCATGGGCTACGCGATCGCCCGGGCCGCGCTCCAGGCCGGCGCGGACGTCACGCTGATCTCGACGCCGACAACACTGCCGCCGGTCCACGGCGTGACGACCGTGCCGGTCGAGTCGGCGCTGGACCTGCTCGCTGCGGTGCGCGAGCACGCGGCGGGCGCCGACGTGCTCGTGATGGCTGCTGCCGTCGCCGACTACCGCCCCACGCAGGTCGCCGCCGACAAGATCAAGAAGTCGGACGACGACATGGCGATCCAGCTGACGCGCAACCCGGACATCCTCTCCACGATCGCGACGCCGGGGACCGTGCGGGTAGGCTTCGCGGCGGAGACTAGCGAGCACGAGCGCCACGCCCGCGGCAAGCTGGAGCGGAAGAACCTCGACCTGATCGTGCTCAACGACGCCCGCGCCGCGATGGGCGCCGAGACGAACGCCGTCACCCTGTTCTTTCGCGACGGTCGCGTCGAAGCACTCGGCGAGGCGGGCAAGCTAGAAATCGCCGAGCAGATCGTCCAGCGTATAGCCGGGCTCCTGCCCGCCGAAGCACGCTGAGTGGCGATCCGGCCACCGCGTCAGGCACGACCGCGACGGCGCCCCGATCGCCAGCGAGACCTGCTGGTGACCAGCGTCGCCTCGGCTCTCATCACGGTCTTCGGGTTGCGCTTCCTCGCGGCACTCTTCGGCGTCGAGCCGTGGACGTCCGCCTGGCGGGTCATCGCACTGCCAACCGGTGTCCTGGTCGAGCCGCTGTCGCACATTCCGTACTTCGACAGCACCATCGTCAGCCGGCTGACGATCGCGGACATGGTCGCCTTCGTCCTCGTCGCGACCATCGCGCTGCTGGCCCTGGCGTCGCTCTCGCTGCGTCGGGCGGGTTGAACGTCTGAGCGATGGTAGACTGCACGCGGCAGAACAAGACATACATTGGGTAACCAGCCCGGCTCGGTGCTGGTGCGGAGAGGAGACACCAGTATGATGCGAAATGTCGTGCGCGGCATCCTGGGCCTGATCCTGGCAGCGGCGGCAACGTGGCTCGCGGCCTGGATCACCGAGAGGATCTTCGGTCCCGAGGAGGAGCTCGCGGGCTAAGCACAAGGCATGACGACCCCGCGCTCGGTACTCGCAATCGTCAACCCGAAGACCGGCCGCCGGCCGGTCGATCATTTCGTCGATCCGCTCCGCAGCGAGGCGAGCGAGCGCGGGATCGACCTGCGGGTCGTCACCACGACGGAAGCTGGCCAGGCGATCAGCCTCGCCAGCGACGCCAGTGACGTGGCCGACACGATCGTCGCCGTCGGCGGGGATGGGACGGTGTCCGACGTGGTCGCCGGATCACTCGGCCGCCCGGTCACCATCGCGATCCTCCCCTGCGGCTCGACGAACATGATCGCCAAGGAGCTCGGCATTCCGAAAGATCCCGCCGAGGCGGCACGTGTCGCTCTGGGCGACGGCGAGACGAAATCGATCGACGTCGCCGTGACCGGGGACCGGGCGATCGTCCACATGGCGGGCGCCGGGTTCGACGCGGCGATGATGCGAGACACGTCGTCGCGCTGGAAGCAGCGCGTCCGGTGGCTCGCTTATCTACCCGCGGGCGCGCGGAACCTCAACTATCCACGGTTCGAGTTCAGTGGTTCGATCGACGGAGAGCCGATCGGCGGGACAGCGCGGATGATCCTCATCGCCATCGGCGGCTCGATCATCCACCCGCGTCTCCAGGTCGGCAGCGTCATCGAC
>DAOKZM010000172.1:0-4334 GCA_035325665.1 Thermomicrobiales bacterium
TCGGCCGGCAGCCCGTGACGGTCCAGCATGGCCGCCCTCGGGATGGCGTAGACAGCCAGCGCGACGATGCCGAACACGAACATGAACGCCACCGCGTCGGCGCTGCGCTTCGTCAGGGTATTCCAGGTCGCGTGAAACACCGCAGACAGCAGGACCAGTCCCACCGCGATGGTACTCATGGCGCGGATCGTACCGGCACTCCGAGTCGTGCGCCAGCGGTCGTGACGGCTGGCGCGGGCGCGATGGAACGACATTTGCGACCGCCGCCATACTTGACGGCCGCCCCGGCGACGGGCCAGGCCCGATGCGCCGGCGAGTGAGACTGCGAGAGCGAATGAGCGAATGGCTGTTTCTGACCAACCACGCCCGCGTGCTGCTCTTCATCGCCCAGCACCCGACCAGTACCGCCCGGCGGATCGCCGACGCGGTCGGCATCACTGAGCGCGCAACCCAACGCCTGATCCGCGACCTCGACGAGGCTGGCTACATCTCGCGACGTCGCGTCGGCCGCAACAACCAGTATGTCGTCCACCACGACCGGAACGTCGAGGGGCACGTCCTCGGGAGCGTCCCCCTCGCGGCGGTCCTGGAATGCTTCGGCTGCAATGGGGCTTCACGGGTGCACCCGGTTGCGGCGAAGTCGATCGCCGACTGACGTGAGGGCCCGCCCTCAGTCTTCGTGCTGTGCCGGTGGGTGGGGAGCGGGATTGGGCAGCACCTCCGGACCCGCGGGCGGCGCGTGGCGCTGCCGCAGATGGACCTTCGCAGCTTCCGGCGCCGGGTTGAGCAACGCCCGGCGTCGTCTTCGTAGTCGGAGCAGGTAGCCGAAGCCGGTGAGCCGCAGCCCCTGCCAGGTGAGCCGGCGGCCATAGCGCCAGGCAACGCTGGCACGTCGCCGCACCTTGAGCACCGATGCCAGCAGCCGGCGATAGAAGATCACCAATATGACCGAGCCGACGAGCGTCTTGAACAGCAGGTCAAACGAGCGAATCGCCAGGATGACGAACGTCGCGCGCACGAAGCCAATCCCCAGCGAGCCCATCAGCCCTGCCATCGACGAGTCGCTCACCCCGTAGCCGCCTGGGATCGGGATCACCATCGCCGCCGACTCTGAGACAGCGTGGACGAAGAGCGCGTCGCGCAGGCTGATCCCGGTGAAGGTCAGCGCGTTCGCCAGGACGTAGAACATCGCCACTGCCAAGAGCGTCGTCGTCACGCAGAACCCGACGCCGCGCGCGATCACCGAGGCGCGCATCAGCGCCGAGACACGCTGCTGAATATCCTCCTCCTTTGGGATCCAGCCGCGCGTCAGGCGCGAGCGCGAGAGCAGACGCGCGATGAACTGCCAGACGCGCTCGGAGCGACCCATCGCGATCAGGATGGCGGCGATGACGAGGCCAAAGATCGGGAGGGCAAAGCGGCCTCCTGGCTGGTGGACCAGCAGCATCCCGACATAGGCCAGCAGCGAGATGCCGATCGTGTCGGCGACGAAGCCGACGAACAACCCGGCCGCCGCCTCACGCATGCGAACGTTGCCATGCTCTTGCGCCAGCCGCGCCGGCAGCCACGAGCCGCCCGGGAGCGCGCCGGCCGACATCCCGGCCAGATAGCTGGTCATCCCGTCGCGCCAGGAGATGTCGAGCTTGGCGGCCCGCAGGTAGAACGCCCAGCGCAATCCCTTGACGATCGCCGAGATCGTCATCAGCACGATAACGATGATCACCGTCTCCGCCGACACACCGGTGATCGCGGACCAGAACGTGCCGAAGTCCACGAACCGTGCGATGGCGATGACGGCCGCAATGACGATGATGAAGAAGACGAGACGTCTCATGAGTGTCTGCTGCGATCTCCCAGGCTGCCGGGCCCTCCCCGGCCCACGACCGTCCCCACCGGTCTGCTCACTCCTGCTGCTTCGGATTATGACAAACTAGGCCGCGTTGCGCTGCCCGGCGTCAGCCCCGGCCGTCGCCCGAGCCGCGCCCGCGCGTCCGCGCGTCGCGGAAGGCGACCGCCTGCTCGACCAGCCGCCGCTCGGTCAGCTCGAGCGCAGTCCACTGGAAGCGGCGGTCCTCGACCGCCCGGCAGATGTCGTCGGCCGACCAGTAGCCTAGCGTCTCCAGCTTTCGCTGCAGCTCCGACGGCAGACCGAGCGAGCCGACCGGGTCGGCGTCCCAGTTGAGGTCCATCCGCGCGACGACCGGCTCCAGCCAGCGGACGACGACCAGCACTAATCCCAGCACCATCGCCAGCAGCGACATCGTCGCCAGCAGCATGCTCGGGAACACCATCCAGTTCGGCCAACCGGCCATCCGCGAGACGATGAACCAGTTCCCCGCCACTCCGGCAACGGCGAGCGCCGCGCCACTGAGCGTCGGGTGGTCGCTGACCAGCCGCGGGACGCGGGGCGTAAACGGCTCGCCGGCACGCTCCCGCAGGCGGGAGCGCCGGTACAGCTCCTCGGGGCTTCGATGCCAGTGCATGGTCGGAGCCAGCCTTCCATCGGTCGCGTATGACGTGAGCTGAGGGCGTGCCGCAAGTGTAGCAGCGCCCTGTTCGGCACGCGCCGGTCACGCACATCGTCTACGCACGAGGAATACCAACGCCCATGTCAGACGCCCCGAGAGATGACGACGCGGCAAGGTTCGACCTTGCCGCGTCGTCTATGCTGTCATCGCGATGTGGTTACTGGATCCATCCCAGGTCGTGCATCAGCTCGACGGTGAGCAGCCCGCGCGTGATTTCCTCGTCGGTTCCGACCTTGTCCGGCCACCACTCGAAGCGCGCGTACTGGAACATCTGCATCACGACCTTGCGCCCGTCGGCGTTCGTCTCACTCCACTCCTCGGAGATCGGCGCGCCGAAGATGTCGTAGCCGCCGTGGTGCTCCCAATACCATTTGAACCCGTTCTGCACCGAATGCTGCGTCTCGGGGAAGTAGCGTGCCGATGGGGTCTCGTCGAACGGGTCGATCGCCAGGCTGGCCTTATATTCCATGTGCGAGCGGTAGCCGACCGGCGTCAGCGATACCTCGCCGGTTGCCGGGTCGAACGAGAGGATCGAGCGCTCGAAGTACTGTACGTAGCGGATCGTGCCGTCCATTTCGACCTCGCGGAAGAATTCGCTGATCGGCAGGCCGAAGCGACGCCAGCCGCCATTCCCCCACCAGTAATCGTTGAGCTGGTTCGGCACGTTGTGCCCGGTGATGTCGAACCAGGCGAAGCGTCCGTCGTTCTTCGGGGCAGTCCAATCCAGTGGTGGCCGCTGGTCCCACCAGACGGTGGCGATGTCGGCAAATCCGGCCGCCGGGGCGGGCAGGTCCCAATGCTCCGGCTCGAGCCAGAGGAACGTCACGTTGACCCAGTCCGACCCCTTCATGCCGAGTTCGGCGAAGGCGCCGTCACCGATGTCGATGCCGCCCGGCGATCCGACCGTCCGGCCCCAGCCATCGGTCCCGCCATTGAAGCCGGTGTAGAAGGCCGCGGCTGCCTCCGGGTAGCCCTGCGGCAGCGTCGAGTACTTCCGCTCGCTCGGCGGGTCCCAGTAGTTGTCGTCCACGTTCCACGGGCCGACGTCCCAGACCGGGGCGATCACCGTCTTGCCGTTGTACTCGATCTTGACCTGGAACTCGTTGCCGCCCTTGCTGGAGAGGACGCAGAAGCAAGGCAGCGCGACGAAGTGGTCGTTCGGCTGGATCACATGCCCGTTCGCCGTCGTATGGCCGACCAGGCCCTCCTGGTAGCCGTACACCCGCCAGGTCGCACCGCCGAGGTGCTGATGCTGGTCCGTCTCGTGGACGTGCTCGGCCGAGGGCACGCCCTCCGGCGTCGTCTCCGCCGCTGCCAGTCCGCCGGTCAGCGACGACAGCAGCAGCGCGACGCCGGCCAGCAGCAATCCGCGCCGCGGCCGTAGAGCTCGGTTCCCCATGCCATCCTCGTTCCTCATAACCCCATCGCGACGAGCCACATGCCGACCCCACATCGACTGCCGTATTGCCGTGCTCGTTCTGAATGGACAGCAGCGTAACACGGAACTCTATAGCACGACAAGCGTGACACTGTGGCACGATTCACCATCTGAATCACGCATTGTGAGCCATTTGTGATCTATCCGTGACGCAACCTCAGGACATTCCCGCGCACGCGGGCGATGATTGGCGAAGCGTCACCCCGGCGGGACGTGTGACTCGCAAGTCAACGAATGTGATGACGAGGGCTGTTCAGCCTTTGGCCGGCCGGTCGGGAGCCAGTACCTGGTCGTCGCGCTCCTCCGGCGGCGGGCGCAGCCGGCCGAGCTTGCCGGCCGTGACGAGCGACGACAGGCAGTCGAGGATC
>DAOKZM010000172.1:4344-6132 GCA_035325665.1 Thermomicrobiales bacterium
GTGTTGTCGGCGACGTCGTATGGCGGCGAGACCTCGACGACCTCCATGCCGACCAGCCCCTCCCGCGCGATGTCGCGGATCATGCGGAACACCTCGCGCGGTAGCAACCCGCCCGGCATCGGCGTGCCGGTCCCCGGGGTGAACGCCGGATCGACCGAGTCGACGTCGAACGAAATCCAGACCGCTTTGGCGTTGCGCCAGGCGACCTCCAGGGCATGCTCGACGACCCGCTCGACGCCGAAGCGATCGACGTCGTCGATTGTGATGACGGTGGACTCCCGCTCGCGGGCGACCTTCAGCCCTTCTTTCGAGCCGGTCCAGCCGCCGATGCCGATCTGGACGAGGTTGGTCCCCGGCGCGTTCGGGATGTTGGTCGCGTGGAAGAACGGCGAGCCGTGCATCCGCTCGTCCATGCTGTATTCGGAGAGGTCCGAGTGGCGGTCCAAGGGGGGGGTGCCCCTGCTGTCGGCCCCGAACAGAGGCACCCCGCGGGACGGCGGGTAGCCGATGGCATGGTCGCCGCCGAGGACGATCGGGAAGACCTCCCGCTCGGCCGCGTAGGAGATGGCCTTGGCGATCTGGTCGAAGGACTTCTCCAGGTTGGCCGGGATGACGTTGACGTCTCCGGCGTCGACGATTGTCAGCGAATCGTGCAGATCCACCCCGCGCTCCGGGTCATACCCACTGGCCAGCGGCGAGATGCGCCGCATCGCCTGCGGGCCAAAGCGCGTGCCGGGGCGGAAGGTCGTCCCGCCGTCATACGGCGCTCCGATGATGACGACGTCCTGGTCGCCGAGCTCGCGCATGTCCTCCATGTAGGTGGTGTTCAGGAAGGTGCCGGAGTTGAACCGCCAGCGGCCGCGCGTGAACAGCGAGATGCTCCGGTCGCGGATGCTCTCGGCGGAGGGCAGGCCATACTCCAGCAGCATCTGCTGGCGCTCTTTAGCTTCGCTGCCCTCCAGCCGCGCCTCGGACTCCATCGCCCAGGCGCCGCGGAGGTCCTCGCGCCTGATTCGTCCAGCGGGGTCGCTCATCCTCTGTCCGTCCTCTCGGCTCGCGGTGTTCGGCGAAGGCAGACTACACGGACAGGGTGGTCTTGTGAAGTATTGGATCGCGGCGGGTCATGGCTGCGCCGTGGCGGCTCCGGCCTTGCCGGGCTCCACGGCCAGCCGCGTCCGCGAGTACCGCCAGGCCGCGATCGTCGCCGCCAGGAGCAGTCCGGCCAGCGCCAGCGCCACCGGCCGCGCTCCGAGCAGATCCACTGCCAGACCGGCCAGCAGCGTCGGCAGCAGCGCCCCGGCGTTGCCGATCACGTTCTGCGTCGCGAGGAGCTGGCCGCGCGCGTCGTCCGGCGCGATCTCCAGCAGGACTGCCCGCGCCGCGACGTTGACGATCGCCGAGAAGAAGCCGGCCGGGATCGAGACAATCATCGTCGTCGCCGTCCGCGCCGACAGCCCGATCCGGTCCTCCAGCGTCGCCAAGGGCAGTCCAGCGTCACTCAGCAACTGGACGACGTTATCGATCGCGCCGAACGCCGCCGCTGATAGCGCGAAGCACAGCATCGCCGCGAACGCGATCCGGCCGTGTCCGAGCCATCGACCGAGCGGCGGCGCGATCCGCAGTCCGGCGACCATGCCGATGACCGCCGGCGCGAAGACGAAGACCGTGTTGCTGGCGCCGGTGTTCAGGACGTGCTCAAGGTAGGCCGGCACGATCGCCAGCAGCGAGCTGAGCCCGATCGCGATCAGCACCGCG
Organism: Thermomicrobiales bacterium; assembly: GCA_035325665.1. Classification (GTDB taxonomy): domain Bacteria; phylum Chloroflexota; class Chloroflexia; order Thermomicrobiales; family CFX8; genus JAMLIA01. Next base: position 6,100 of record DAOKZM010000172.1, read on the forward strand.
TCGGCGAAGGCGTTGAATGCCCGCCCGCTGCTC
>DAOKZM010000172.1:6142-6813 GCA_035325665.1 Thermomicrobiales bacterium
CGTCGCAAGTTGAACGGGATGCCCCGGCCGTCACCCCGACGAGGCGTGAGCCGGCCGATCCCCATGACGAACACCGCCGCCGCGGCGTAGCCCGCCGCGCAGACGGCGAAGAACACCCGCGCGTCAGGGAGGCGCAGCAGGAGCGGTGCGAGGATGACCATCCCGGCGACCTGGGCCAGCGTCAGCGCGAAGTTGCCCATCGACGTGCCGTCGGCCAGTCGGTCCTCCGGGAGGATGCGGGCCATGATCGCCGACTCCCCCGGCGAGTAGAACTGGTGAGCGGTCCAGATGCCGAGCGTGACGGCGAAGAGCGTGAGCAGGTCTTCCTGGTCGCGGAGTAGCGGCAGGATCACCGCGGCGCGCAGGAGGGTGAGCAGCGTCAGGAACGCGCGCTGTGGCAGCCGGTCGGACGCCCAGCCACCGATCAGCCCGAACAGCAGCGACGGCACGATCGAGCAGACGACGAAGAGCGACGTATAGATGCTCCGGTCGGTCTGATCGATGATCAGGATCAGCAGCCCGTACAGCAGCGCCGCCTGCGCAGTCTGCGAGAGCAGCCGCGAGATCCACCAGGCGCGGTAGGCCCCGTCGTCCAGCAGGCGCGCGTTATCACGACCTTGGCGAGTCTCTCCGGCGTGGCTGGCCGAGTCATGCTCCATCTGGGCAACCTT
>DAOKZM010000173.1:0-6811 GCA_035325665.1 Thermomicrobiales bacterium
TCGGTCGCCTCGCGCGTGTCGACGACGACCGAGAGCGGCCCGTTATAGCCGGCGCCGAACCCCTCGGTCAGCAGGTCGTAGGCCCGCCGGCTGGTGAGCGACGTCGGCCCGTTTCCGGCGTCGGCTGAGCCGATGCGCATGTCGAGCGCCGGGATGGCCAGGACGAGCAGCAGCGCCACGCCGGTGAACGTCACCAGCCAGGGCCGGCGCTGCGAGAACTCGGCCAGCTCGTACCAGATGCCCTCCTCGTCGGTCGAGCCGCTGGCGTGGAACCAGGGGATACTCCAGCGGTCGATGTTGTGGCCCAGCGCGGCCAGCAGCGCCGGCAGGATCGTGATCGCGACGACCACCGCCAGCGTAACGACGACCGCCGCGGCGATGCCGAGCGCGGCGACGAAGGGAATGCCCATCGTCGCCAGGCCGAGCAGAGCGACGACGACGATCGAGCCAGCGAAGATGATCGAGCGGCCGGCGGTGTCGATCGCCTTGACGACCGCCGTCTCGACGCTCTCACCGCGATGCAGACCCTCGCGGTAGCGGGTGACGATGAAGAGCGCGTAGTCGATCCCGACGCCGATGCCGATCATCGCAGTGAACGCGCGCGTCTCGGTGTTGAAGTCGAGCCAGAGCGCCAGCACGCCGGTGATCAGCACGCTGGCGAACAGGCCGGAGAAGGCCGTAATCAGCGGCAGGCCCATCGCGACGAGCGACCCGAACGCCACCAGCAGGATAATCATCGCCGCGGCGATGCCGATGAGCTCCGACGAGCCCGGCGGCCCCTTCTCGGCGACGGTAATGACCTGGCCGCCCAACTCGACCTGCAGGCCCGGCCGTTCCGCCCCATCACGCAGCGCCATCAATGCATCGACGCTCTCCGACGGTACTGAGTCGGCCTGCTCGGCGAACTGGACGACGATTGATCCGATCCGGCCGTCGGCCGAAATGGCCGGTGGCTGGGTCTCGTAGGGCGACACGACCCCGACGACGCCGGGTATCGCGGCCGCATCGCGCGCCAGCCCATCGACCGTCTCGCGGACGGCCGGGTCGGTCAGGCCGGCGTCGGCCTTGACGACGATCGTCGCATTGTCGCCCGATTTGCCGGGAAAGCGTTCCTCTAGGAGATCGACCGCACGCTGCGACTCGGCGCCGGGGATATCGAAGCTGTTGACGAAGTCGCCGTGACCGGCCCGGTAGACGCCTACCAGGGCGACGAGGACGAGAAGGCTGCTCGCGAGGACGAGCCAGTGCCGGCGGACGACAAACGCCGCCCAGCGACCGAGCCAGCTCGTTGGCGCCTGAGGCTGTTCATTCATTGTGGCGCCTTTACCCTGCCTGCTTGGTAGCTGACGCCGAGACGACCTCGGCCGCGGATCGGGGGAGCCGGACGAACAGCACGAGCAGCACGGCCTCGAGGCCGATCTGCGCGACCTTGCTCACCACGGCGAACGCATCAACGTCGGACCGGCCGAGCATCAGCGAGACGACGTAGACGAATATGACCAGAGCGTTGGCGACCGCGCCGGCCCGCAGCAGCCGCGGGTCGAGCCGCTGGATCAGCCAACCGCCGACGAAGTAGGCGGCGGCCGCAACGAGCATTACGCCCCGCGGCGGCGACTCGAGGTCGTCCGGCGCAAGACCGGCCCCGATCAGCAGGTAGACGACACCGGTGACCCAGGCCAGGGCCGTCGCGACCCACGCCATTGCCTGCGGCGCCAGCGGCAGTCCCGGCTCTCGTGATTTCGTCGCGCTCATGAACGTTCCTTTCGTTGTCCGTTCGATGGTAAACAACGTTTAGTAAAGTCAGTGTAGTATCATTGGAACGAGCCGTCAAGTGGTTCGAGCGAGGAAGGATGAGTGATGGCTGGACGCAGGGCCGTTCCGCAGATCGTCGAGAGCATCAGCCCGGCCAGTTGCACGGTGGACCACCGGCTGGAGGTGCTGCACGGACTGCCGTTCTTCCAGCATCTGCCACACGAGCAGATCGCTGAGATCAACCGCCAGTTCCACGCGTACGACGTCGAGGCGGGCGCGACGATCTACTTCAGCGGCGATCCGGCCGAGCGCCTCTACGTCGTCGCCCACGGGCGCGTCAAGCTGCTGCGCCACAGCGCCAGCGGCCAGGACACCCTGCTCGACATCCTGACGACCGGGGAGATGTTCGGCACCCTCGCCGCGCTGGGCGACCTAACCTACCCGGACACCGCCGAGGCGCAGACCTTCTGCTGCGTGCTCGGCATCGGCGCCCAGGAATTCCAGACGATCCTCGAACGCTCGCCGGACGTAGCCGTCCACGTGCTCGGCATCGTCGCGAAGCGCCTGCAGGAGGCGCACAGCACGATCTCGCAGATCAGCGCGACGCCGGTCGAGGCGCGAGTCGCCGCGGCGCTGGTCAAGCTGTCCGAGAAGCTCGGCGTCGAGGACGAGCGCGGCACGCTGATCCAGACCCGGCTCTCCCGCCAGGACATCGCCGCGATGACTGGCACGACGACCGAGACGGCCAGCCGGGTGATGAGCCAATTCCGCCGCGACGGCCTGATCGAGAGTGGCCGCCAATGGATCGTCGTCACCGACCTCCCCCGCCTCGCCGAGATCGCCGAGGTCGCGTAGGGCGCAGGAGACTGCTTGCGTCGAGACCAATCCCCGACCCGTCCACGGTGGAGCGCCATTCCCCGCCAATCCCGATCCGCGTGCGCCGCGCCACCCCAACATTCACGTAGGGGCGGGCGCAGAACGACCAGTTCGCTGCAGGCCGGATCAGAGCGCCCGCCCAGCGCAGGAGACAACACCGACGGTTCGTGATGCACCCGCAGCCGTCGCCACCCTGACGCGGGAGGGCGCCCCAACGTCTCATGTCGCGAACGTGTTCGCGCAGCGCCCTCCCCTACGCGACGGTAATGCGGTGCAGGCTCTCCGCATCCCGCATCCCGCATCCCGCATCCCGCATCCCTCCGTTAATTGACCCAGATCATTCATTTGCCTCCCCGATCTCCCTAAAGTGGGAGTAGAGATCGAAAGGGTCTACCCAGGAGGAGGAACCGAATGACCACCAAGACGATCCTGCGAAGCGACAATCTGACCTGCCCGTCGTGCGTGCCGAAGATCGAGAAGGCGCTGACCGCGCGGCCGGGCGTGGCGAACGCGAAGGTGAAGTTCGCCACCGGCAAGATCGAGGTCGAGCACGACCCGACGCAGACCAGCGGCGACGAGCTGGTCAAGGCCGTCGAGTCGGTCGGCTACAAGGCGCGCGTCTCGCCGGTCTGACCGGCGCGCCGGAGTTGCCTGGGTGCCCTCAACCCCGTGTGAATGGTGGATGTGCCACCACGAGGATCTAGGAGGAACCGATGTCCCGAACGAGTTCGTCCGTCGCCATCGCGATCGAGCGACCATCAATCGGCCGCAAGATACTCCTCGCTGCCGGCGCCGCCGCGCTGCTGCTCTCGATCTGGTTGTGGAACGCCAGCCCCGCGTCGGCGCACTGCGACTCAGCAACCGGCCCGGTCGTCACCGCCGCCCAGCAGGCGCTCGACTCCGGCGACGTCAAGATCGTCCTGCCCTATGTCAAGGCGGAGCAAGAGGCCGAGCTGATCGCCGCGTTCAACCAGGCTTCGACGGTCCGGCAGGCCGGCGGCGAAGCCCAGGCGCTTGCCGACCGCTACTTCCATGAGACGGCTGTCCGGCTCCATCGTCTCGGCGAGGGCGCGGCGTACACCGGCATCAAGGAACACGCCGAGCTCGATCCCGCACTGGAGGCAGCCGAGGCGGCGCTGACCGGCGGCTCGCTGGACGGCGTCTATCAGGTGCTCGACGCGTCCGTCCGTGAGGGAGTCCAGGAGCACTACCAGGCAGTGCTGGATGCCCGCGAGCGCGAGGCGAAGAAACCCTCGGTCGAGCGGACGCGGGTGCGCGTCGAGGCCGAGCTGGAGTTCGAGAACTACGTGCTGGGGATCAACAACGCGATCCACGGCAATGCCCACAGCGACACCACCGCGACTGCCGGCCGCTCGGCCCACGTCGAGAAGCACTAAACCCGCAGGGCAACGCGCCGGAACTAGCGGCCGGCGCGTCGCCCAACCCGAATCTCCGAAAGGACCACGGTGACAGCGACATGCATACGACACACCTGAGCACAGTGCGCGAACAGTTCGCGAACCCGCTGAGCCGCCGGCAGTGGCTCACCGCAATCAGTGGCCTACTGATCACCGTCGGTCTCGTCCTGAAGTACACGGTCGACGCCCAGGCGGCCTGGACCTGGCTGATGGTTGCCGCCGCGCTGGTGGCAGGCAGCGACATCGCCGTCCGCGCCATCAACGCGCTACGCGTCCGCCAGATCAGCATCGAGCTGCTGGTCACGATCGCCGCGACCGGCGCGCTGATCATCGGCGAGGTCTGGGAGGCGGCGGCCGTCACGTTCCTGTTCATGCTCGGCGCGTATCTCGAAGCGCGCACGCTCAGCAAGACGCGCGCGGCCCTCCAGGATCTGATCGAGCTGGCTCCCGAGGCGGCGCTAGTCGAGCGCGACGGCGTGGTCGTCGAAGAACCGATCGGCAACGTCCGTCCCGGCGACGTAGTCGTCGTCAAGCCCGGCAGCCGGATTCCGGTCGACGGGCTAGTGATCGACGGCTCGGCGGCGGTGGACGAGAGCGCGATCACCGGCGAGCCGATGCCGGAGAACAAGGCGACCGACGCGGGCGTCTACGCCGGGACGATCGCGCTCAACGGGCTGCTGCGCGTCCGGGCGACCGGCGTCGGCGGCGACACGATGCTCGGGCGGATCATCGAACGCGTCGAGGAGGCCCAGGAGGCAAAGGCCCCGGCCCAGCGCTTCATCGAGCGCTTCGCCCGCTGGTACACCCCAGCGATCATCGGGCTCAGCATCGTGGCCTGGCTCGTCAGCCGCGACATCCGGTTGGCGCTGACGCTGCTGGTCATCGGCTGCCCCGGCGCGCTGGTCATCTCAACCCCGGTGTCAGTCATGGCCGGCATCGGCCGGGCGGCGCGACGCGGCATCCTGATCAAGGGCGGCGAGCACCTCGAGCAGGCCGGCAAGATCACCGCGGTTGCCTTCGACAAGACCGGCACGCTCACCGAGGGGCGCCCGTCGCTGACCGAGGTCATCGCCCTGCAGCCGCTGGCCGCGCATGCCGATAACCACGCCCCGGCCCTCGGCGGGCACTGGGCGACCGATCAGACGGAGGTCCTGCGCTGGGCGGCGATCGCCGAGTCGGGCTCGGAGCACCCACTCGCCCGGCCGATCATGGCGGCCGCGCCCGAGGTCCCGGCGCTCGACCCGGACGCCTTCACTGTCCACCCCGGCCGTGGAGTCTCGGTGACGCACGACGGCCACCTGGTGAGCGTCGGCAACACCGAGCTGATGCGCGAGCTGGACATCCCGGTCGGCCGGCGGGTCGCCGACAAGCTCACCCGGCTGCGGCAGGCCGGCCGCACCGCCGTCCTGGTCGGGCTGGACAACCGTGCCATCGGCATCCTCGGGATCGCCGACGCGGTCCGCCCCGAGGCGGCAGAGACGGTCGCCCGGTTGCGGGCGAACGGCATCAAGCGCGTCCTGATGCTGACCGGCGACGACCGGCAGACGGCGATGGCAGTCGCCGAACAGGTCGGGATCACCGAGGTCCACGCCGAGCTGATGCCGGACGACAAGCTGGCGCTGATCCGGCAGCTGCAGGACGAGGGGTACGTCGTGGCAATGGCCGGCGACGGTATCAACGACGCCCCGGCCCTGGTCGCCGCCGACGCCGGCGTCGCGATGGGCACGGCCGGCGCCGACGTCGCGATCGAGACCGCCGCCATCGCGCTGGTCGGCGACGACCTCGGCAAGCTGCCAGAGGCGATCGCGCTGTCGCGGGCGACGGTCCGCAACATCCGCCAGAACGTCGTGATCGCGCTGCTGACGGTCGGAGCGCTGCTGGCCGGCGTCCTGTTCGGCGAAGTCCAGATGGCCGGCGGGATGTTCGTCCACCAGGTCTCGGTGCTGGTCGTCATCGCCAACGGCATGCGGCTACTGCGGACCAAGCCGGCCCTGCGGACCGCGCCGGACGCCACGCCGCCGCGGCCAGCGCAGGTCGGCTCGAGCGAGACGGCGCTCGCCTGACGCCACCCCGAACCCGCCGCGACAGACAGGGCGCTCCGGCGCCCTGTCTTTGCGTTCCGCAACTCGATCGGCTAGGATACCCCTCAGGGTATGTGGAAGGGGTTGCCATGAAGATCGCCGCTGCCGTGTCTGCCCGACGGATCGCCGGCCTCGACGACGCGGACGAGATCGTCATCTACGACACCGAGGCGCAATCATCCGAACGCGTGGCCAATCCGGCCGCCGCGCTGGAGAGCGGCAAGCGGCTCGCCGCCGTCGAGCTGCTGCTGGGCCAGGACGTGGACGTCGTCGCCGCCGTGCCAGACGGCTTCTGCGCCGTGTCGCACGCGGTCGCGCAGGCCGCCGGGATGCGCTTCCTGCCGCTCGAGCGCGGCACGGACGAAGGGCTGATCGAGCGGCACGGGCCGGTCCTGGTGGTCACCGCCCAGCCGGAGCTGCCGCCCTCCTGGCTGGCCGCGGCGGCGCGGGTGGCCGAGCCAACCGGCCAGACCGGCTGGCTCAGCGACCAGGCCGCCGTGGCGCTGCGCAACCGCCTCCGGCGGCTGGAGGGGCAGGCCCGTGGTCTCCAGCGCATGCTCGACGAGCGCGCCGCGCTGGACGACATCCTGACCCAGCTCGCCGCGATGCGCGCCGCGCTCAACGCGGTCGGCCTCACGCTCCTGGCTGAGAACCTCGTCGATTGCCTGACGACTGCCGCCGACC
>DAOKZM010000174.1:0-264 GCA_035325665.1 Thermomicrobiales bacterium
GCTACCCGCTTTCCGAGCCGATGCTGGAGACGAACGGCGACGGCGACACGGTGCTGACCCAGTACTTCGAGCGGGCAGTCTTCGAATATCACCCAGACAACGCCGCGCCCTACGACGTCCTCCTCCGACGCGTCGGCGCCGAGGCGCTCGTTGCGCGCGGGTGGCTTTCTCCGAACCACGCCCAGTAGACAGCACGCGACAACCACGGACAGGAGGCCGAACGGGCCGGAGCAGATGAAGTTCCGGCCCGTTTCACATCAGAGG
>DAOKZM010000174.1:274-6783 GCA_035325665.1 Thermomicrobiales bacterium
AACTCATAACCGCAACCGCGGGTCGAGGAAGTCGCGCAGCCAGTCGCCGACGACATTGATCGCCAGGACCGTCAGCATGATCGCCAGGCCGGGGAAGGTGTAGATCCACCACTGACCGGTGATGATGTAGTCGCGGCCGGCCGCCACCATCCCGCCCCAGGTCGGCACGTCCGGCGGGACGCCGAGGCCGAGGAACGAGAGCGACGCCTCGGCCAGGATCGTGCTGGCCACCGCGAAGCTGGCGATGACGATGATCGAGGCAAAGGTGTTCGGCAGGATGTGCTTGAACATGATCGAGCCGTTGCGCGCGCCGATCGCCCGCGCCGCCTCGACGAAGTCCTTCTCCCGCCACGACATCACCTGCCCGCGCACGACGCGCCCGTAGGTCACCCAGCCGGACACGCCCAGCGTCAGGATGATCTTGTCCAGTCCCTGCCCCAGCACGGCCAGGATGGCGATCGCCAGCAGGATGAACGGCACCGCCAGCTGGATGTCGGCGAAGCGCATGATGATGTCGTCGATCCGTCCGCCGTAGTAGCCGGAGATCAACCCCAGCACGATCCCGATCGCCCCGGCGATCAGCACCGCGACGACACCGACGATCAATGAGATGCGCGCGCCATAGAGCACGCGCGAGAGGATGTCGCGCCCGAGCGCGTCGGTGCCGAGGATGTACTCCGAGCTGCCGTTGGCAGCCCACATCGGCGGCTTCTTGCTGTCGATCAGCACGCCGGCCCGCGGGTTGTGCGGGGCCAGCACCGGCGCCCCGACCGCCGCGATGACGATCAGCACCAGCGCGACTACCCCGAACAGCGCCAGCTTGTTCTGCGCCAGGCTGCGGACGATGCGCGGAGTCCGGCGCTTCGTCGAGCGGATCGACTCCTCGGCGAGGGTCTGCGGCGCGGTAGTAGCTGTCTGGTCCATCGAGTTCCTCACCCCTCGTCGATCAGCCGTACCGGACCCGCGGATCGATGACGCCGTAGAGCAGGTCAACGATCAGGTTCAGGAAGACGAAGATCACCGCGATCACCGTTACCGCCCCGACGACGACCGGGAAGTCGCGTTGCTGGATGGCCAGGATGATCATCCGCCCGATCCCCGGCCAGGAGAACACCGTCTCGGTGATGACCGCCCCGCCCAGCAGCGTGCCGAACTCCAGGCCGAAGATCGTCACGACCGGGATCAGCGCGTTCTTCAATGCGTGGCGGTAGGTCACCGCCGACTCGGTCAGGCCCTTCGAGCGCGCCGTGCGGACGAAGTCGAGCCCCAGCACCTCCAGCAGGCTGGAGCGCACCAGGCGGGCGTTACGCGCCAGCGAGAAGGTCGCCAGCGTGATCGCCGGCAGCACCAGGTGCTTGACGGTGGTGACCATCGAGCCGTCCCCCTGCCCGTATGAGGGCAGCCATTTGAGCTTGCCGGCGAAGATGAAGATCAGCATGACCCCGAGGAAGAAGGCCGGCAGCGACTGGCCCAGCAGCGCCAGGCCCATCACCAGATTGTCCCAGACGCTGTTGCGCTTGGTCGCCGAGATGATCCCGACCGGGATCGAGATGACGACCGAGAGGACGAACGCGGTCAGCGCCAGCTTCAGCGTCGCCGGCATGCGCTCGCGGATCAGCTTGAACACCGGCTGGCCCTGGCGCAGCGACGTGCCGAAGTCGCCGCGGGCGGCGTCGGAGGCGAAGTCAAGGTACTGCACGTAGATCGGCCGGTCGAAGCCGAGGTCGTGGCGCAGCTGGTCGACCTCCTCCTTGGTCGCATCCGGGCTGGCCATCAGGATCGCCGGGTCGCCCGTCTGAAACAGGATGACGAAGACGAGGACGGACACGCCAAAGACGACCAGGAACGACTGCAGCAGCCGTCGGATGATGTACCGGGTCATCGAGGACCTACTTCCAGATTACGGTTGTGGACGCCGGGGCGGCGCACTGGAAGCGTCGCCCCGGACAGCCTGGCTAGCTGATGTAGCGAGCCTCCATCGCGGAGATCCGCTCGTCGGCCCGGGCCTCCCACTCGATCTTCTTGCTGGCGCCATAGAAGTCCACCTGGTGCCACAGCGGCGCCCACGGGCAGTCTTCCATGACGATCGCCGAGAGCTGGTTCATCAGATCCTGGCGCTCGGCATCGTCGAGTGAGTTGGTCAGCTGGTCGTAGAGGGTGTTGTACTCCTCGTTGTTCCAGCGCGTGAAGTTGAGCGAGTAATCCGGGTGGACGTAAAACAGCTCCTGCTCGCCGGTGAACGGCGAGCCGAGGCCGAGGAAGTGGATCTCGTCCGGCTCGCCCGAGGGCAGCAGCTCGCCGGCATACACCGACCACTCCAGCACCTTGAGGTTGATCTTGAGGCCCACCGCCTCGAGGTTCTGGGCGATGGCCTGCGCCATCTCGGCATCCTTGATGTAGCGCCCGCTCGGCGCGTCCATCGTCACCTCGAAGCCCTCGGCGACGCCGGCCTCGGCCAGCAAGGCCTTCGCCTTCTCCGGGTCGTACGGGTACGCCTTGGCGTCCGGCGGCGTGTGCGGCGGGTTGATGATCGTCGAGGCCCGCTCGCCGTTGCCGTTGAGCAGCGCCGCCTTGATGCCGTCGAAGTCGATCGCGTAGTTGACCGCCTGGCGGACGCGGACGTCGTCAAACGGCGGCTTGTCGCAGCGGAAACCGAGGAAGATGATCCGGCCGCCGGTCACCTTCGAGATCCGCGCGTTGTCGCTCGACTCGATCTGCGGGGCGACGTCCGGCGCGATGTTGGTGACGATCTGCGCCTCGTCGTTCTGTAGCGCCACGACGCGAGCCGACAGCTCCGGCACCGGCCGGAACGTGACGGTCTTGATCGTCGGCTTCTCGCCCCAATAGTCGGGGTTCGCCTCGCAGGTGAAGTGGTCGTCGCGCTTCCATTCGACGAACTTGTACGGGCCCGAGCCCATCGGCGACTCGGCGATCTTGGCCAGGTTCTCCGGCGACTCGTCCGAGAAGTAGCTCGGCGGGCAGATCTCGAAGCTGGTCAGCAGCGCCGGGAAGATCGCCGACGGCTTGTCCGTCTTGATCTCGACCGTCTTAGCATCGACGGCGGTCGCGCTGACGAATCCGATCTGGTTGGCGATCGACTGGACGCGCGGCTTCTCGCCGACCGTCGGCTTGGCGGCGCGCTCGAAGGTGAAGACGGCCGCGTCGGCGTCCACCGGCGTGCCGTCGTGGAACGTCGCGCCCTCGACCAACGTCAGGCGCCAGGTCGTGTTATCGACCGCCTCCCACTGCTGGACGATGTGCGGCCGCAGCTCCAGCGTCTCGGGATCGCGAGCGAGGAACATGTCGTAGATGTGCAGGTTCAGGTTGAACTCGGGCGTCGAGTTCCGCAGCAGCGGGTCGAGCGAGTTCGCATCAACACCCTGGATGATCACGATTTCGCCGGTGGCCTCGGTGACCTCGCCGGACGACGAGCTGGTTGGCTCGGTCGTCGCCTCGCCACCCGAGGACTCGGTCGTCGCCGCCTCGGTTGCCTCCGGCGTGCTGCCGCCCGGCGCGGCCGTCGCCTCGCCACCCGACGGCGCCGTCGTCGCCTCGTCCTCGTCGTCGCCGCAAGCCGCCAGCAGCGTTCCGACGACCGGCGCGGCCAGGCCGAGCGCGGCCGCGCGGCGCAGCAGGCCACGACGCGACAGCCGCGAGCGCAAGGCACGCTCGGCAAGATCCTCGTGTTTCACGAGATCGTCCATCGTAACCGGACCCCTCTCCTCAGTAAGACCCTTCCAACCGGAAGCACAACGAGCATGGTCCCCAGCCACGGGCACCATGCCGAAACCCTGGTATGTCGGTCCTGTGCCAGTGAGACACCTGGGCGGTTGGGGCCGCAGCGTCGCGCGCCTGCCAGCGTGCGTCTCGTGAGCAGACCGGCTCATCGTTGAGTCAGGAAGGGATGGTATGTGACCGCGAGGCGCAAAGTCAAGGAACGAATGGCGGCGATGGGCCGTCCGAAGCGCTGCCGGAACACGGTGGTGTCGGCTCGGTGGCAAGACATGCTCAGTCCGGCAGCTACCTCAGCCTCCTGTCATCCTGAACCAAGTGTAGGATCCGTTCTCCACGCTGGCTGCTTACGAACGGGGAGAACGGATTCTTCGCTGCGCTCAGAATAACAACGGGCGGAGGCAGCTGCCGATGACACATCCGTTGTGGCTGACGATTCAGATCGCCGGTCCCTCCGGCCTTCGCGCCAGCTCGGCGAGGTGCTCCCAGGCGTGCTCGGCCGTCCGCCGCAGCGCCTTGCGCAGCGTGTAGTTGCGCGTCGAGCGCGGGGTCGTCGAGCGGCGCTCCTCCGGCGATGCCGCCCAGACCCGCTCGGCGACCAGCGCCGCCGAGCGGCGCAGCGCATCCGGCAACGCGACCTCGCCGCGCTCGGCCGCGCTGTGGAGCGCGTGGAAGCCGGTCGAGCCGCCCAGTGCCGCGGCGACGGAGCCACCCTGCGCGCCGAGGACGTGCAGCAGGATCGCCCGCGTCGTCCGGCCGCGCTCTTCCGGGGCGGCATCGAGCTGCTCGTCGCTCTGGCTGGCCGCCCAATCAGCCAGTTCGCCGCCGATCCACTCGACCCGCCGCAGGACTGCCGCGATCTCCTCGTCGAAGATCGGCTGCAGGTCGGGCGGGTAGACGACGTAGGGCGAGCCGTTGCCCAGCCACTGCCCCTCGGTGACGTGCTCGGCGACGCGCGTCTCGAACGACGCGGCGGGATCGACCGGCTCGCCGTGTCGCGCCAGCAGGCGCAGGAAGGCGCGAATGGCCTCCGGCGTCGCCGCCAGCGCGTCCTCGGTCGTCGGCCCGGTCGCGACGCAGCCAGCCAGGTCGATGACGTGAACCATCGTCTTGCGCCGCTTCGGGCCGGATTCGAGGTAGAGGTCGTAGGTCGTCAACGTTCGCTCCTTCGCCGGTGGCTCGACCAGCAGTCACTCCGGGTCGAACGCGTACGCGAGGATATACCGTGACTCGTGGCCGTCCCAACGATAGGAGCCATCGCCACGAAGCCCGCGCAGGCCGTCGCTGCCCGAGCCGGGCACGACGCGCCAGGTGGCCTCGACGACCCACTCGTCCCCGGCCTCGTTCGGCGAGGCCGTGCCGGTGTGCTCCAGCACGAAGGCGCCCTCGCGCTCCCCGAGCCGGCCCCGCACCCGCTCGATCCCGTGGAAACGCGTCGGAAGCCCCTCGACGTATGTCATCAGTAGCTGCTGGGCACCCTCCCCCTGGACACCCCCGAGGAAGCGGTTGGCCGCCACCTCGCGTGTCGCGACGCTCGGCCCCTCCAATGGGCGCCGCAACCATCATCGCGGCATTTCCTGACATCGTATGTCAGGATTTAGCGGGAGGATGCGGCAATGAAGACGAACCGGCTGCTGACGATCCTGCTGCTGCTCCAGGCCCGCGGCGCGATGACCGCGGAGGCGTTGGCCAGCGAGCTCGAGGTGTCGCCGCGGACTATCTACCGGGACATCGACGCGCTCAGCGCGGCCGGCGTGCCGGTCTACGGCCAGCGCGGCCGGGCCGGCGGCTACCGGCTGCTCGACGGCTATCGCCCGCGGCTGACCGGCCTCACTGCCGGCGAGGCCGAGTCGCTCTTCCTCGCGGCCACTCCCGGGCCGGCGGCCGAGCTCGGTCTCGGCGAGATGCTCGCCGCCGCACAGCTCAAGCTGATGGCCGCCCTGCCCTCCGATCTGCGCGAGCGGGCCGGGCGCATCCGCGAGCGGTTCCACCTCGATGCGCCCGGCTGGTTTCGCGATACGGAATCGCCGTCCCACCTGGCCGCCGTCGCCGACGCCGTCTGGGGACAGCGGCGCCTGCGCATCGCCTACCGGCGTTGGGGCGGCGAGGTCGAGCGGACGGTCGATCCCCTCGGCCTCGTCCTCAAGGGCGGCAGCTGGTACCTGGTCGCCGCGGTGGACGAGCAGCCGCGCACCTATCGCGTCTCGCGCATCATCACCCTCGAGACGCTGCCGGCGACGTTCGACCGCCCGCGTGGCTTCGACCTGGCGTCGTACTGGGCGGAGTGGGCCAAGGAATTCGAAGAGCAGCTCTACCGCGTCGAGGCGACGGTACGGCTCACGCCTCGCGGACGAGAGCTCTCCAAGGTGGCGCTGAACCCGCCCGCGGCGCGGACAATCGCCGAGAGCGACGCAGCGCCGGACACCGACGGCCGGGTCCGGCTGACCATCCCGATCGAGTCGATCGAGCACGGCCTCGTCGAGCTGCTCCAGCTCGGCGCCGACGTCGAGGCGCTGGAGCCACCGGCGCTTCGCGAGCGCATGCGCGAGACAGCGCTGGCGATGGCCCGGCTCTACGCCCCGAACGAGTCTGAGCAGGACCTCGCCCAGGTGACGTAGGACGGGCTGCTCCAGGCGAGCTCACCGTCCATCTGGGTCACCCTCTGGCATGGCGCCGGATCGCGCCACGCGACCTTGGCGGCCAGCCGCTGGGCGACGATCTGCTGCTCCAGCAGCGATCCGTGGCGCTCGACGCCGTCGTCGCCGAGGTCACCCAGC
>DAOKZM010000175.1:0-6769 GCA_035325665.1 Thermomicrobiales bacterium
GGCGAGATACCTCGTGCTGGTCTGCGATGCGCGCCTGGCCGAGCCGATCGCCGTCTTCGCCGACCCGACCGGCGGCCTCGTCCAGCAGGCGCTCCATGAACAGCCGGTCGCGCCCCCCGACTTCGGCCTGTCACCGCCGATCTTCCCCGAGCCGATCCCGTGCGACATCGGGGGATGAGGGGAGGGAACGCGAGGTACCGGCGGTTATGCTAGCGCGCTAGCCACGCACGTCATCGGTTGAACGGGATCATGCTGCGACGCCATCTCATCGCCCGGGCCATCGTCCTGCGCGAGCAGGCCGGCCAGACGCTCGTGCTACTCTGCTACTCAACGAGATTTCCGGCATCACGCCGCCGTTCCTTCCCGGCGGAAGGGTCGAAAGCGACGAGAGCGTCGTGCGGGCACTCGAGCGTGAGCTGGACGAGGAGCTCGGCATCCAGTGCGAGGTCGGCCCATACTTGGGGGCGATCGAGCACCGCTGGCCCGATGAAACACCGACCGACTACGAGGTCAACCACATCTTCCTCGTCGCCTGCCCCGACCTCGGTGACCTGGTCATTCCACGCGAGACGGATCACCCCTTCTTCTGGCGCCCCCTCGACTCGCTCGCGGACTCCAATCTCAGCCCCCTGCCGCTCCCCTGCCTCATCACGGCCTACCTCTCCGGCGATCCCATGCCCTGGTGGGCAACCACACTCCCCGCATAAGGTGCCGAGCGTCCCCTCCCGAATCCCCCGTCCCCCGGCCTCATCCCTCATCCCTCTGCCCCCTGTCCCGATCCCGTCCATCTGGACAGTATCGGATTGCTTCGGAATCCATATGATTCGGAATACGAACGAATCGGAGGGCGAGGTGACGGACGAGGAGCGACAGATCGAGGCGGCGCTGGCGGTCCTGCCGGTGATCGGCCGGCGGCTCTACGGCTCGCTGATGGCGCACCCGATGAACGCCGGCCGCTCGCTCGGGCAGGTCAAGGCACTCGGCTTCCTGCACCGCGCCGGGCCGGCCGCGCTCGGCGACCTGGCCCGTGGGCTTGGCATCTCCCTGCCGACCGCCTCGGAGCTGGTCGACCGGCTGGTGGACGATGGCCTGGTCGATCGCGGGGTCAACCCGGCCGACCGCCGCAAGGTGCTGCTCGACCTGACTCCGCTCGCCCGCGACCTCGGCCGGCAATTCCACGACATGCGCCGGGCGCAGGTCCGCGCGGCGCTGGAGACCCTGTCGCCCGGGCATCGCGCCTCGTTCGTCCCCGTCCTCGGGGCGCTCGCCGAGGCACTCGAACGCGAGCCGCAGGACCTGCCGGACTGCTCGTTCGCGCCGAGCGCCGCCGTGCCGCCCGACACACCCCCGACGGCGAAGCAGCCGTCACCGTCCGAAGCCGGAACGACCTGATCCAACTCACGAAGGGGCACCATGGCCACAACCGTCTCCCAGCGCCAGCCGGCGCCGGCCGGCGCCGATAGCGAACCGACCCGTAATCCCTGGCTGATCCTGGTCGTCCTCTGCGCGGCGGTCTTCATGCTGCTGCTGGACACGACCGTGGTCAACGTCGCCCAGCGCGAGATCCAGATCGGCCTGGGCGCCACGCTCTCCGAGATCCAGTGGGTGCTGGACTCCTACATCCTGGCCTACGCCGTCCTGCTGCTCTCGTTCGGCCGGCTCGGCGACGTCTTCGGGCGCAAGAAGCTGTTCATCGTCGGCATGGCGATCTTCACCGCCGCCTCGGCGCTCTGCGGCGTGTCGAGCTGGCTGGGGGACATGGTCGGCATCTCCGGGGTGAACGCGCTGATCTTCGCCCGCGTCCTGCAAGGGATCGGTGGCGCGTTCATGATGCCGCAGACCCTCTCGCTGATCACCGTCGTCTTCCCGCCGGACAAGCGCGGGGCGGCGATGGGTATCTGGGGCGGCATCGTCGCGCTCGGCGCGGTGATCGGGCCGATCATCGGCGGGCTGATCGTGACCCACTACGCCTGGGAGTGGATCTTCCTCATCAACGTCCCGGTCGGGATCGTCGCGATCCTGGCGACGATGGCGATCGTGCCGGAGTCGGTCGACCCGCGCGCCAGCCGGAAGGTCGACTGGGGCGGGGTGCTGCTCTCCGGCGCCGGAATCTTCGCGATCGTCTTCTCCCTGATCGAAGGGAATTCGATGGGCTGGACCAGCCCGGTCATCGTCGGGCTGTTCGTCGCTGGTCTGTTGTTGCTGGGCGCCTTCATCTGGTGGGAGCGACGCGCGAGCGACCCGATGATGAAGCTGGAGCTGTTCCGGCTGCGGAACTTCTGGGTCGGCAACGTGATCTCGTTCGTCGTCGCCTTCGGCATGTTCGGCATCTTCTTCCCGATGACGCTCTTCCTGCAGGGCGTGCTCGGGTTCTCGCCGATCCGGGCCGGGCTGACAATGACGCCGATGTCGCTGATGATCATGGTCGCCGCGCCGCTCAGCGGCCGGCTCTCCGACCGGCTCGGCTCGCGCTGGATCCTCACCGGCGGCCTCTCCCTCATGTCGCTCGGGATCGTGCTGATGATCGCCGCGATCGACGTCGGCACGACCTGGCAGTCGCTGCTGCCGGCCCTCATCGTCACCGGCGCCGGCATGGGCATGACCTTCGCCCCGATGACGGCGGCCGCCATGCGCGAGGTGCCGCCGCGGATCGCCGGAAGCGCCTCCGGTATCCTCAACACGACTCGCAACGTCGGCCAGGTTCTCGGCATCGCCGTCCTCGGCTCGCTGCTGCAGTCGTGGGTCGGCATCTACGCCCGCGACCGGTTGGGGGACGTCGCGCTCGACCCGGTGACGAAGGCGCGGCTCGTCGAGGCGATCAAGGACAGCCAGTTCGAGCTGGTGGCGCGGATCGTGCCGCAATCCCAGGCGGACCTGCTGCCGCTGATCTTCCACGACATCCAGCTGGCCTTCGTCGATGGCATTCACAACACGTTCATGGTCAGCGTCGTGGCCTGCATCGTCGGAGCGCTGACGGCGCTGCTGGTCCATAACCATCGGGACGCGGGGCGCGGGACGCGGGACGCGGCGGAGCGGCAGGCCGAGCGCGTCGAGGCGCATGAGCGCGTCGAGGTGCTGGTCGGCGACTAGAGACGAGGTATTGAGGGGAACGCCGGGTGGCGCCGTGCGTTCCCCTCCGACGCAGGACGGGGACGGGGACGAAGGGTGAGACGTGGAGGATCGTAGGGGTGGGCCTCGTGCTCGCTCGCAGCGGGACGTCTGGTCGCGCCTGCCGCGCGGGCTGGCGGCGTTCCGCTACCGCAACTACCGGCTGTTCTGGTTTGGCCAGCTCATCTCGGTCACCGGCACCTGGATGCAGTCGCTGGCGCAGTCGTGGCTGGTGCTCTCGCTGACGACCTCGGCGTTCCTCCTGGGGCTCGTCAGCGTCTTCCAGTTCGCGCCGGTGCTGCTGATCGGGCTGTTCGCCGGGGTGCTGGTGGACCGGGTCCGCAAGCGCAATCTCCTCGTCGTCACCCAGTCGCTCTCGGCCGTGCTGGCTGGACTGCTGGCGGTCCTGACCTGGACCGACCGTATCGAGCTGTGGATGGTCTACGCGATCGCCTTCTGCCTGGGGACGGTCAACGCCTTCGACATGCCGACCCGCCAGGCGTTCGTCGTCGAGATGGTCGGCAAGGACGACCTGATGAACGCGATCGCGCTGAACTCGTCGCTGTTCAACGCGGCGCGGATCATCGGGGCGGCGGTGGCCGGCGTGCTGCTGGCCGCGGTTGGCCCGGCGGCGGCCTTCGGCATCAACGCGTTTTCCTACCTCGCGGTCATCGCTGGCCTGCTGATGATGAAGCTCGGCCCGCACGTCGCCGTCGCCCGTGGACGCGGCCTCCAGCAGATGCGCGAGGGGCTGCGCTACGTCCGCTCGACCGAGAGCATTCTGCGGCCGATCCTGCTGGTCGGGCTGGTGGCGACGTTCGGGATGAACTTCAACGTCTGGATCCCGCTGCTGGCCAAGCAGGATCTCAACAGTGGAGCCGGAGGGTTCGGCCTGCTGATGGCCGCCTCGGGCGTCGGCTCGCTGATCGGCGCGCTGGCGCTGGCCTTCCTGGTGACGTCGGTCAAGCGCTGGATGCTGTTCACGACGGCCGCGGCGCTCGGCGCGCTCGACATCGCGCTGGCGATCGTCGGCGCGATCCCGCTGGCGATCGGCGTCGCCATGTTGGTGCTGGCGGCGATCGGCTTCTGCTCGACGACGACGATGGCGATGGCCAACACGACCGTCCAGACGGCCGCCCCGGACGAGCTGCGTGGCCGGGTGATGAGCGTCTACACGACCGTCTTCGCCGGCACGGCCCCCTTCGGCGCGCTGATCGCCGGCGCCATCTCCAACAGGTTCGGCACCCCCGCCTCGCTGCTCGTCGGCGGCCTCATCACCATGACCGCCGTCGCGGCCGTCGCGTTCTGGGGCCGCCTCGGGTCCGGGACGCCAGCGGTCGAGACGCGGGCGGTGACTTCCCAGGGTCACGAACGCGGGACGCAGGGGTGAGGGGGCCTCACTGCCGCCCGGCCCCCTGGCGTTCACCCGTCCTGGTCGTCTCCCGGCGCGCCTACCGCTGCCACAATCCGTGCTGAATACCGCCCTGGAAGTAGATGGCGAAGGCGCCATGCCCGGGGATCTCCAACGGTGGATGGGCGATAAAGCCGCCGGCCTGCTCCACCGCCGCGACGGCGGCTTCGATGTCATCCACCAGCCAGTAGGGCCGCGCCACCGGCTCCTCGTCCTCGCGCAAGGGCGCTCGTACCCCGACCAGCCCGCCTCCCGGCATTGCGGCCGTCCTCGCGTTGCCGAGCCCGGCGTCCGGCTGGCCGAACCGCGCCCCGTGCGCCGCCGCATACGCGGCGCACACCGCATCGACCTCCCTGGTGACGATCTCGAGATAGTAGACCTGCACGTCTGTTTGCCCTCCGGTTGTCAACGACGATCGTATCGGTGCGCCCGAGTAGTCCAAAGCTGGGACCATGTCGGATCGATAGCCACTCCCTTGTCCTGTCATCCTGAACCGCAGTGAAGGATCCGTTTCTCCCCCGCTGGGCGCGAACGAACGCTGGAAAACGGATTCTTCGCTCCGCTCAGAATGACAGAGGGCGGGGGTAGGCCGCCGACCCGACAACAGCGTCGTGGCCGCTGCCTCACCCCACCGCCTTCTTCACGAGCTCGACGATCCGCTCCTCTGCGGCAGCGGTCAGCTCGGCCAGCGCGAACGAGGTCGGCCACATGGCGCCGTCGTCGAGCTTCGCCTCGTCGCTGAAGCCGAGTGTCGCGTAGCGCGCCTTGAACTTGGCCGCGTCCTGGAAGAAGCAGACGACCTTGCCGTCCCCGGCATAGGCGGGCATCCCGTACCACGTCTTCGGCGTCAGCGATGGCGCGGCGTCCCTGATGATCTCATGGAGCCGCCTGGCCATGGCCTGATCCGGTTCCGGCATCTCGTCGATCTTCGCCAGCACGGCCCGTTCCCCGTCCTCGCGAAGCGCCTCCGCCTTCAGCTCCCTGGCGCGCTCCTTCATCGCCGCCCGTTCCTCGGCGGTGAATCCGTCGGACTTTCGCGTGGTCTTCTTTGTGCTCATCGTTCGGTGCTTCCTCGTCTTGTGTTCGTGCAGCACGAAGCCTTCGGCCTCCGTCGCCGTCGCCCGGTTCGATCCTACCAACCTCGTGCGGTGCATCAGGTTACTCGCCCAGCGCGGTCGCCGCGGCGCGCCCGGCAGCCAGGCGCAATTCGATGCGCCCGGCTGCCGCGAAACCGTATCAGGCGGGCTGGATGAGGCCGATGACGTTGCCGTCGGCGTCCTTGACGCTGGCGATGAGGGCGCCGTTGCCGACATCCCTGGGCGCTTCGTGCTCGGTCGCGCCCGCGGTGAGAAGCTCGCGGAAGCGGGCGTTGACATCCTCGACCTCCCAGTAGCCGACTGCGCCGGAGAAGCCCCGGGCGTGGCCGTTGGGGTCGAGACCGAGGCGCTGATCGTCGCCGACGACGAACTGGGCGTAGTAGGGTGTATCGACGTCCGGCGTGGCGTCGAGCAGCGTGCCGTAGAAAGCCTTCGCCCGATCGAGGTCCTCGACCGGATAGATGATGGTCTTGACGCCTGAGGCCATTAGGAAGCTCCTTACACTGACTGGCCGTGTCACGCCGGCCGATTCTCGACCGTCACACCTATGACGGACCCTGAAGGAGGAATGTGACGGATGAGCGAGCGCGACTGGCTGACGGAGCAGTTCGAGGCGAATCGCGGGCGCCTGCGGTCCATGGCCTACCGGATGCTCGGCTCGACAGCCGAGGCGGAGGACGCCGTGCAGGAGGCCTGGCTGCGGCTGAACCGTTCCGACACGAGCGAGGTCCGCAACCTGGCCGGCTGGCTGACGACGGTGGTGGCGCGGGTGTCGCTGGACATGCTGCGCTCGCGCACGTCGCGGCGCGAGGAGTCGATCGGCGACCTTCTGCCGGAGGTGGCGGCGCGCGACGGGGAGGGCGGTAGCCCCGAGCACGACGCGGAGATGGCGGACGCGGTCGGGCCGGCGTTGCTGGTAGTGCTCGACACCCTGGCGCCGGCCGAGCGGCTGGCGTTCGTGCTGCACGACCTGTTCGGCGTGCCGTTCGACGAGGTCGCGGTCATCCTGGACCGCTCGCCGGACGCCGCGCGGCAGCTGGCCAGCCGGGCGCGGCGACGGGTGCGCGGCGCGTCTCCGGCAGAGGAAGCCGACCTCGAGCGGCAGCGCCAGCGGGTGGTTGACCACCACGGGGGGGAGCGCCGCATGAGCGGC
>DAOKZM010000176.1:0-6717 GCA_035325665.1 Thermomicrobiales bacterium
GACGATCTGACGCGTCACGCGATCGCCGCGCCGTTCTGGGCGTTCATGACATCGTCCGGCAGGGTCTGGGACGGAGAACGGCTCGTCCACGATCGGCTGTTCGAGAACCCTTACTACGCAACCGGGAGGCCGATTAGCGAGGCGTATTGGACGACGGTCCATGTCGGCGGGACACAGCGCGACGTGCTACTGCAGTGCTTCGAGCGTCGCTGCCTGGCCTACACGCCGGAGAATCCAGCCGGCTGGCAGGTCGAGGCCGGCAACGTCGCCCAGCACTACTTCTCGTGGCGGTACCAGTCCGGCCACGACTACGCCGCCGTCTGGTTAGACGGCGAGGCCGCCGCGACGGTCGGTCACGGTGCGGCCGCTATCACGATCCCTGCCGGGTCCCTGTCCGGTCCCGCGATCGTCTCGATCGCGCCAGCCACCACAGGCCAGCCGTTCCCGGGGTTCCTGGCGGTCGGCAGCGGTTGGCAGGTCGAGATGAGTGGCGCGGACCTGGTTGCGCCCGTTTCCCTCTCGTTCGCGGTCGACCCGGCACGCTTGCCTGCCGGCTCCGAAGCGTCGGAGGTGCAGGTAGCCTTCTTCGACGAGATGGCCGGACATTGGACCCTGCTCCCGACCGTGCTCGACCACGCCGCCAGCCGGGCGTCGGTGACGACGAATCACTTATCGCTGTGGCAGCTCTTCGTGGCGACCGGGGCGAACGGCGGCGATCCCCCTGGCGCCGATCCTCCGGATACCGACCCGCCGGATTCGATCCCTCCAACGCCGACTCCGACACCGAACGCCGCGCCGGAGGTCGATCTCAACGGTCCCGACGCGGCTGGACGGGACGGCACGGCGGCGATGCAGGCTGGCGGCGACCCGATCGTCGTCGCTCCACTCGCGCAGGTTATTGATCCCGACGACGACATACTCTTCTCGATCGTGGTCGAGCTTCTCGACGCTCCAGACGGCATAAACGAGCGGCTTTCGGCTGTCGCTGCACCCTCGGTCGCCGTGAGCACTGATTCGGACGGCCGACGGCTTCAGCTCGGCGGGCCTGCGGCGCGGAGTGCGCTCCAGCAGGTCCTGCGCACCGTCCGCTACCACCACGATGGAGGCGACGACGCGACAGCGGGCGATCGCCGCGTTGCCGTCCGGGCGGCCGACGATGCAGGGCCAGGTCCGGTCGCTTACGTGACCGTCGGCGTCACACCTGCTCCGGCGAACCGAGCGCCGGAGGCCAGCGACGTTACGGTAACGACCGACGAGGACGTGCCGGTCCGCATAGCGCTCGCGGCGACCGATCCCGACGACGACGACCTGACGTGGTCACTCGTCACGACGCCGCAGCACGGCGCCCTCTCCGGAACCGCGCCCGATCTCGTCTACACGCCGTCGGCTGACTACCACGGCGCCGACGCATTCACCTGGTCGGCGACCGACCCGAGAGGCGCGTCAACGACGGCGATGGTGTCGATCGCGGTCGCGCCGGTCAATGACCCGCCGGTCGCACACGCCGCGTCATTCGAGACCGACGAAGACGTGGCGGTGCCGATCACCCTCAGCGGCTCCGATGTCGATGGCGACACGCTGACCTTCGAGGTCGCGTCCGCGCCAGAGCACGGCACGCTCTCGGGGGACGCTCCCCTGCTCGTTTACACCCCGGACACAGACTTCTCAGGTGACGACAGCTTTGGATTCGCCGTGTCCGATGGCGCGGCGACCTCCGGTACGGCGACAGTGGCGATCACCGTCCGTGCGGTGAACGACCCACCGACTGCGGGCGGTCAGCAAGTGACCACCGACGAGGATGTGCCGGTGGCGATTATCCTGGATGAGACCGACATCGACTCGGAGGTGACCTTCACGATCGTCGATGAGCCGCTGCACGGGGACCTCACGGGGGAGGCGCCGGTCCTGACCTACACGCCGGACCCGAACTTCAAGGGCAGCGACTCGTTCACCTACACCGCCGGCGATGGCGAGCACGTCTCCGATCCGGCGACGGTCTCGATCGTCGTCAACCCGGTGAACGACCCGCCGGTCGCCTCCTCACAGTCGATCACGCTGCTCGAGGACGGCGCGCAGTTCCTGACGATCACTGGCTCCGACATCGACGGCGACATCGTCCGCTTCACGATTACACGCTCGCCGGTGCTCGGCAATGTCTCGGTTGACGGCGACTGGCGCTGTGTTCCCGACTCGATGCCGCGAGTCTGTAGCCACGTCATCCATTACGGCACGCTGGCCGACGTCAACGGCGCCGACAGCTTCGAGTTCACCGTCAACGACGGCGAGGCGACATCGCCGCCGGCGGTCGTGACGATCACGATTCTCCCAGTGAACGACCCGCCGATCGCTCGCGACGACTCCGCGGTGACGGACGAGGATGCGTCGGATGTGACTATCGACGTCCTGGCCAACGACTCGACCGCTCCGGACGTCGGTGAGACGTTGACGATCGCGTCGGTCGAATCGTTCAGCAACGGCGGCTCGGCGGTCGTCTCCGGCGGCGCGCTGTTCTACCCTCCCGCCCCGGACTTCTACGGGACGGAGACGTTCCGCTACACGATCTCCGACGGCAACGGCGGCGAAGCGAGCGCGACCGTGACGGTGAGCGTCGCCGGCGTCAACGACCCGCCGACCGCGGCGGACGACGTGTTCGTGCTAGACGAGGACAGCGGGCCTACCCCGCTCGACCTCCTGGCCAACGACAGCATCGTGCCAGACCGTGACGATCAGTGATCACACTGCCCCGGCTCACGGCTCGCTGACCGTCGATGTTGCGACCGGCGCGGTGAGCTACCGGCCGGATGCGGACTACTTCGGCGCTGACTCGTTCAACTACACGATCAGTGACGGTAACGGTGGCAGCGCGACGGCGACGGTGACGATCACCGTCCGGCCGGCCAACGACCCTCCAGTCGCCCGCGACGACGCAGTTACGATCGCCGAGGACGCCGCCCCGGTGACGATCGAGGTTCTGGCGAATGACACGTTTGCCCCGGATGCCGGCGAGACGCTGGTGGTCACCGGCGTCGGCAACGCCAGCCTCGGCACGACCGAGATTGCGTCCGGCGGCGCCGCGGTCCGCTACACGCCGTCGCCGAACGCCTACGGCGCGGACACATTTACGTACACGACCTCGGCGGATGGCGGGCGGACCGCCACGGCCACAGCCACGGTGACGATCACGCCGGTCAATAATCCGCCGGCGGTGGGGACGGCGAACACAACCCTCACCTACGTCGAGGACGCCTTGCCGCTGGCGGTCGCGCCGGACCTGACTGTCGCCGATGTCGACTCGGACATAGCCAGCGCGACAGTCGCCATCGTCGGTCGTGCCGATGGAACGGCGGAGAGCCTGTCAGTGGTAACCAACAACGCCACCATCAGTGTCGCGGTGGACGACCTGGCCGGGACCGTGACGCTCAGCGGCGTCGCCTCTCCAACCGACTACCAGCAGGTGCTTCGCAGTCTGCGCTATGTCAACTCATCGCAGGCCCCGACGGCCGACGACCGCGTCGTGACAGTGACAGTCACGGACGGCGAGGCCTCAGCGAGCGTGACCGTCTCGGTCGCCGTCGTCTCGGTCAACGACCCGCCGGTGCTCACCTTCGGCGGCATCGTGCTTCCGGTTGCTGGCCCGGTCATCCTCGACCCGAACGCAACGCTCATCGACGTCGACTCGCCGGACTTCGACGGTGGCCAGCTGTCGGCGACGATCGCCGGCGGGTACGGCGCCGGCGACGTGCTGTCGGTTCAGCCTGGCGGCTCCCTCGGAATCGCCGGGTCGTCGCTGACCTGGGGCGCCGCCCCCGCGGTCGTCATCGGACAGTTCGCCGTCTCCGACGGGCTGCTCGTCATCACGTTCACCGACGCCGCGACTCCGGAACGCGTCCAGGCGGTCGTCCGGGCACTGGCTTTCGCCACCTCCTCCGCCTCGGCCGCCGACCGGCTCGTCTCGGTCGTCGCCAGCGACGGCGACGGTGGCGGGAGCGAGACCGGCAGCGTCACGGTCGGCGTCAACCAGCCGCCCGACGACATCATCCTCTCGGCAGCGTCGATCCCCGAGGACGCTGCGGCCGGCGCCGTCGTCGGGACGATCACCGGCAGCGACCCGAATGGCGACGCTCTCAGCTTCGCCCTCGTCGCTGGCTCGGATGCGCGCTCGAGATCGTCCTCGATGGCGACGACTGGCTGCTCCGCGTCGCGGGCGGGGCCGCCTTCGACCACGAGACGGAGCCGGAAGTCGTCGTGACGATCCGCGCCAGCGACCCGGGTGGCCGGTCCTACGACGAGGCGTTCACGGTCGCGGTCACCGACGTCAACGAGCCGCCCGCGCTTGATGGCGCGGCCTCGTTCGAGATCGACGAGAACAGCCCGGCCGGAACGATCGTCGGCGCCGTCGGCGTCCTCGACCCCGACGCCGGCCAGTCTCACGCGTTCAGCATCACCGCCGGGAACGATGCCGGAGCGTTCGCGATCGACGCCGCCACCGGCCAGATCATCGTCGCCGACAGTGGCCCGCTCGATTTCGAGACGACCGCGTCGTTCCAGCTCACCGTGACGGTGACCGACGACGGCACCCCGCCGCTGTCCGTGGCCGGGACGATCACCGTCGCGCTGGCCGACGTCTCCGAGGAGGTCGTCGACACCGAGCCGCCGGTGGTCGAGAACCTCACCTACGGCAACCTCATCGGCAACCTGCGGCTCCGGGCCGGCGCGGCCGACGGCCTGCTCAGCACGTCGAGCGATCCTGAGGGATCGGCGCTGTCGGTCGTCGCCGCGGAAGCATATGGCGGGCCGGCGTTCGGAACCCTGGACTGGGAGGCGGACGGCAGCTTCACCTGGGATCCGCCCACCGGCGCGCGGAATACGGCCGGCGCCTGGCGGTTCACCGTCGAGGACGCCGCCGGCCATCAGGCGACCGGCCTCGTCTCGTTCGACATCAGCGCCCGGCGCGTCTGGCACGTCGACAACGCCGTCGGCGGCCCGGCCGGGACGGGCCGCTGGGACGCGCCGTTCGGGACGCTCGCCCAGGCGGCACAGGCGGCGGCGAACGGTGATGTCATCTACCTGGCGACCGGGACGGCCGCGTACACCGGCGGGATCACGCTCAAGGCCAACCAGGCGCTGATCGGGACCGGCGCGGTCGCGGCGAGCTTCCCGGCGCTGCTCGGGATGTTGCCGCCAGCGCGGGGCAGCCAGGACTACCCGGCGATCAACGGGACGAGCCCGATGATCACGACGACCAACGGCGCCGGGCTGACGCTGGGGAGCGGCAACACGCTCGACGGCCTTACCTTCGGAGCGACGCGCGGCGCGGCGATCGCCGGCCAGGGCGGCGGCACGGCGGTCGGGCCGACGGTCCGCAACGTCGCGATCACCGGGGCCGGGACCGGGGTGGGTCCGGCGCTCGTCATCTCCGATTACGTCGGCGGATCGATGACGTTCCAGCGGATCGAGCGGTCCCCTGGCCGGGACTCCGGCGCCCGGGCGGTCGTGGAGTTGATCGACCTGCCGACCACCAGCGTCGTCGTCGAGGGGACGCTCCAGCTAACGTCGTCCGTCCTCCGCGGCCTTCAGGTGGAGGACGTGGGGTCGGTGGAGCTCCGCGGCGGGGTGGCGATCTCGATCGCCGAGCGCGAGGGTATCTTCAGCGAGGCAACGTCCCTGCGCCTCTCCGGTACGGCGCTGAAGTCGATCTCAACGACCGGCAAGGCCGGCATCTGGGTGCGCAAGCAGTCGAGCTTCGTCGTTGCCGGCGGCAACCTGCGGATCACGACCACTGGCGCGAACGGCCTCGACCTCCACGGCTCGACCGTCGAGATGACCGGCGCTGGGACCGTCATCGAGTCGACGAACGGCGTCGCGCTCGTCATGGCCCAGGCCACGATCGCGGAGGCGGGCGTCGCGATCGACGCTGTCTCCGCGAGCGGCGGCACGAACGGGATTGTCCTCAACATGCTGACCAGCAACGGACCTGTCGTCATCGGTCCGGACGCGCCAGACGCGGCCTTCGGCGACGGCGGCACGATCACCGGCGCCAGCGGCCCAGCCGTCCTGCTCCAGTACGTCAGCAACGTGACCCTGCGCCACCTCGTCGTCGGCGCGGCGGACGCGGTCGCCGGCGAGACGGCATCGACGGTGAACGCGGTCGGCGGCGTTGGGATCGAGGCCGCGTACGTCAGCGGTCTGACGCTCGACCACATCAGGATCGCGCGCACCGGCTCGCACGGCGTCGCCGGCCGCGAGGTCGTCGAGTTCACGATGACCCGCAGCGAGGTGCTCAACGCTGGCGACGCGGCCGGCGAGCACGGGCTCTGGTTCGACGGCCCAGCGGCCGGCGCCGAGAACGGCCTGCTCGGGTCCGCGCAGATAGCCGACAGCGTCATCGACGGCTTCTGGGACACCGGCCTGGTCGTGCGGAACGCGCCGACCGTCGAGACGTCGCTCGATCTGACGGTTGCCCGAACGACGTTCTCTGGCGACGCCATCGCGGGCGGCGGCATCTGGCTCCGCGCCGAAGGCCTCGCGACGATGGACGTTCTCGTCGAGGACTGCGTCTTCGACCGGCTGCTCGGATCGAACGTCGATGGGCTGGCGGTCGGGACCGGCGTGCTGAACCTCACGCTGATCCCGTAGTCCGTCAGCCCGATCGCCGCGCTCAGATCGTTGAGCGCGGCGGGGCGATGTCCTTCTCTTTGAAGCGGCTGTAGCGCAGCT
>DAOKZM010000177.1:0-6684 GCA_035325665.1 Thermomicrobiales bacterium
CATCGTCTCGTCCAGCCACTGCGGTCGCTCGTCGCTGACGGGGTAGCCGCGATCGTCGTCGCTGCCGGGATGGACGGTGCGCTCCCGACGGTCGTCACTGGCCTCGTAGATGTGCCGGTGATCGGCTTGCCGACGTCGGTGGGCTACGGCGTCGCAGCGGGCGGAAACGCCGCGCTCGGCACGATGCTCGCCTCCTGCGCGCCGGGGCTTGCCGTGGTGAACATCGACAACGGGGTCGGAGCCGGCGTGTTCGCCGCGAGGGTCGCCCGGATGGCGGCACGCCGGGACTAGCCGCTGCGCTGGAATCTTCCAGCCGACCGGCGGGCGGCCTCGGTGGCGACCCTCCACGGGTCAGTCTCGCGCCGGCCGAGATCCACGAGTAGCTCGCGCGTATCGGCCTCGGCGAGGACGGCGTCCACCTGCGCCGCCAGCCAGCGCCGCGCGAGCCGTGACACCTCGCGACGGTCGCGACGCTCGCGGCGCCGCCTGCCCTCGCCGCTCTCGGCCAGGTAGGCGGCGTGCTGCTCAATCTTGTCGATCAGTGTGTCAACGTTGCGGTGCTCCGTCGCGACCGTCTCGACGATCGGCGCGACCCAGGGGCCATGCTCGCCCAAGCGGAGCATCATCCGCAGATCGCGGACGAGGTCGTTCGCGCCAGCCATATCGGCCTTGTTGACGACCAGCAGGTCGGCGATCTCCAGCACACCCGCCTTGATGGTCTGGATCGCGTCGCCGAGTCCCGGCACCTGGAGGAGCAGCGTCGTGTCCGCCAGCTCGCCGACGTCCACCTCGTCCTGGCCGACACCGACGGTCTCAATCAGGATAACGTCGAACCCGTAGGCGTCCAGCAGGTGGACGACCGCGCCGACGGCGAGCGACAGTCCGCCCATCTCGCCACGCGTGGCCATCGAGCGAATGTAGACATCGGGATCGTCGAAGTTCTCGAGCATCCGGATTCGGTCGCCGAGCGTTGCCCCGCCGGTCAACGCGCTCGACGGATCAACCGCGACGACCGCGACCGTCTTGCCCCGTGTGCGATAGCCGCGGATGAGCGCATTGGTGAGGGTGCTCTTGCCGGCTCCGGGCGGACCAGTAATGCCGACAACATACGCTTGTCCGGTTGCGCGGTAGAGCTCGGCCATGGCGCGCAGACCCGCCGGCCGGCCGTTCTCGACCCAGGAGATGAGCCGGGCCAGGGCCGCGCGGTCACCAGCGCGGAACCGCTCGACCAGGCGATCGGACTGCGTCACGGTCACTCACCGCTCCGATCGGGGGCGTGCTCGCGGATGAAGCGGACTGCCTCCTCCATCGGAGTGCCGGGGCCGAAGACCTCGGCGACGCCCAGCTCCTTGACTCGCGGCACGTCCTCGTTAGGGATCGTCCCGCCGGCAACGACGAGGACGTCGTCGACACCCGCCTTCTCCAGCTCGGCGAAGATCTTGGGGAACAGCGCCAGGTGCGCGCCGGAGAGGATCGATAGGCCGATGACGTCGGCGTCCTCGTCGATCGCCGCCCGCGCGATCATCTCCGGCGTCTGAAACAGCCCGGTGTAGATGACCTCCATCCCGGCGTCGCGCAGCGCCCGCACCATCACCTTGGCGCCACGGTCGTGGCCGTCTAGGCCCGGCTTGGCGACGAGGACGCGGATCGGCGTCGTCCGGGGATTCGCGGATGAGACCATGCTGTGCTCCACTCCTCGCTAGACGACCAGCAGTTGGCGATACTCGCCGTAGACGGCGCGCAGGCTATTCGTTATCTCGCCGAGCGTGGCGTAGGCGTTGGCCGCGTCAATCAGCCACGGCATAACGTTCTCGCCCGCCCTTGCCGCGTTCTCCAGTCGGTCCATGGCCGAGCGCCACGCTTCCGGGTCCCGCTCGGCTCGAACGCGCTGCAGGCGTTCGATCTGGCGCCCCTCGCCCTGGGGGTCCATCTGGAGGAGGGGGATGCCCGGCTCCTCGTCGGAGCGGAAGGCGTTGACGCCCATCACGATCTTGCGCTGCTCGGCGAGCGCCTGCTCGTAGCGATACGAGCTGTCAGCGATCTTGCGCAGGAAGTAGCCCTGCTCGATCGCCGGGACGACGCCGCCGTAGGACTCGATCTCGTCGAAGATCGCCAGCACGCGTTGCTCCATCTCGGTCGTCATCGTCTCGACGGCGTAGGAGCCGCCGAGCGGGTCGGCGATGTTGGCCACGCCCGACTCGTGGGCGAGAATCTGCTGGGTGCGGACGGCGATCCTCGCCGCCCACTCGCTGGGCAGCGCGATCGCCTCGTCGAGCGAGTTCGTGTGCAGGCTCTGGGTGCCGCCCAGGACAGCGGCCAGCGCCTGGATTGTGGTCCGGATGACGTTGTTCTCCGGCTCCTGGGCGGTCAGCGAGCAGCCGGCCGTCTGGGTGTGGAAGCGCAGCCAGAGCGAACGCTCGTTCTTCGCGCCGTAGCGCTCGCGCATCAGCCGCGCCCAGATCCGACGGGCTGCCCGGAACTTGCTGATCTCCTCAAAGAAGTCGTTGTGGCAATTGAAGAAGAACGACAGCCGCGGCGCGAACTCGTCGATGTTGAGGCCACGCTCCAGCGCGGCGTCGACGTAGGCGAGGCCGTCTGCCAGGGTGAACGCGAGCTCCTCGGTCGCCGTCGCGCCCGCCTCGCGGATGTGATAGCCGGAGATGGAGATCGAGTTCCACAGCGGCATCTCGCGGGTCGAGAATTCGATCGTGTCGGTGACGAGCTTCATCGACGGCTCGGGCGGGAAGATAAACTCGTTCTGAGACGTGAACTCCTTGAGGATGTCGTTCTGCAGAGTGCCGCGCAGCCGGTCGCGCGACACACCGCGCTTCTCTGCGGTCGCGATGTACATCGCCCAGATCACGGCGGCCGGTCCGTTGATCGTCATCGACGTCGTGACGACGTCGAGGGGGATCTGGTCGAGCAGAACCTCCATGTCGGCCAACGACGAGACGGCGACGCCGCACTTGCCGAACTCACCCGCCGCCAGCGGGTCGTCGGTGTCGCGCCCGTAGAGCGTCGGCAGGTCGAACGCGATCGAGAGGCCGGTCTCGCCATGGTCCAGCAGATAGCGGAAGCGAGCGTTGGTCTCTTCGGCCGAGCCGAAGCCGGCGAACATGCGGATCGTCCAGAGCTTGCCGCGGTACATCGACCTGTGGATGCCACGGGTGAACGGGTACTCGCCCGGGTCGCCGAGGTCGCGCTGGTAGTCGAATCCGGCGCGATCGAGGTCGGCTGGCGTGTAGACCGGCTGGACCGGCTCGCCCGACACGGTGGTGAACTCTCGTTCGTCCGGGGGTGGCCCGGCGTAGCGCTCGTCGCCCGGCATGCTCGTAAACGGTCCGGCCATGGAACCCTCCTTCAGTGCGTGGCCTGAGGTCGGCGCCGTTGCCAACTGGAGGTGCGCGCGGCCTGAGTCTGGCGGCGCTCTGCGCCAATCCTAAACGGTCTGGCGCAATTCGGGGTAGGGGACGGCAACGCCATGCTCCGACGATCTCACCGCACGAGTCCTACCACGTGCCGATTATCTGGACCGGTAGTCGTAAAACCCTTCGCCGCTCTTGCGGCCCAGCTTGCCGGCCGCGACCATCTTGCGCAGCAGCGGGCAGGGACGATACTTCGGGTCGCCGAGGTCGCGCTGGAGCACCTCGAGGATGTCGAGGCAGACGTCGAGTCCGATCAGGTCGGCGAGCGCGAGCGGCCCCATCGGGTGGTTCATGCCGAGCTTCATGACCTCGTCGATGTTCTCGCGGGTTGCGACGCCCTCCATCGACCGACGTCTTGGCGACCTTACTCGCCAGTGCGGTCACGGCCTAGACCGTCTCGTCGTCGGTCTCGAGCCCGCGGATGATCTCTACCAGCTGCATCACTGGCGCCGGGTTGAAGAAGTGCATCCCAATGACCTTCGCTGGCCGGCCCGTCGCCGCGCCGAGCATCGTGATCGGGATCGACGACGTATTCGAGGCCAGGATCGTCCGATCTGCGGCGACCTCGTCGGCGCGTTCGAAGACATCCTTCTTCAACGCCGGGATCTCCGGGATCGCCTCGATGACCAGATCGACATCGCCCAGCGGATCGAACGACGTCGTCGTCTCGATGAGGCCCAACGCCAGGTCCATATCACCCGCCGAGATGCGCTCGCGGTCGACGCCGCGCTGCAGATTGGCGCGGATCGTCCTCATCGCGCGGTCGAGGCTCTCCTCGTTGACGTCTACCATCGTCACCGGGACGCCGGACTGCGCCATCACCTGGACGATGCCGTTTCCCATCGTCCCGCCGCCGACGACCCCGACCCGCGTAATCTCCATGCCTTGCCCTTCCGCTCGCGCCGCTCCCGTGCGACCGCCGTCGCGACGCTGACCCGCTGAGGCCGCGTGCCGCTAACTAATATCACCTTCGCTCGGCGGCGATGCCGGTCGGCGAGTCGGCGCCTGCCTTGCGGTTGTATTGGTTCATCGCCGGGACCAGTCCCTCGCGTCGCCAAGCCATCGCGGCGTCCGCCGCAAGGTCGATCACGGCGTCGAGCCGGCGCTGCTCGTCCGCCGAAAACGGGGAGAGGACATACGGGACCGTTGGCCCGGTCGCCGGCCGCGAGATCCCGACGCGCAATCGGTGAAAGCTGGTCGTCCGCAAGTGATGGATGACCGATGCGACGCCATTGTGCCCACCGTCGCTGCCGTCGCCGCGCAGGCGGATGGCGCCAAACGGAAGGTCCAGGTCGTCGTGGACGACGAGTATCCGGTCGCGTGGGACCTTGTACCAGCGGGCGAGCTCGGCGACGGCGACGCCGCTCTCATTCATGAACGTCTGCGGCTTGGCGAGGACGATGCGCTGATCCCCGTCGCGGGTCTCGCGGATCTCGGACTGGAAGCGGCTACGCACCGTACCCTCGGGCAGCCGGCTCTGGAGACGGTCGAGTACCATGAACCCGGCGTTGTGGCGCGTCCCCTGGTAGCGGCGGCCGGGGTTACCAAGCCCGACGACGAGCCAGACATCACCGCGCTCGCGTTGCATCTCGTCGTCCCCTTCGCGCCGCCAGCGGCCAATAAGACGTCGCATCGCCATCCTCCGGGTTCCCGACGGGGCGATCTCCCCTCGATGGTATACTCGACGCTCGACGAAACGCGAATCTCTCGCGCTGCCACATCGGCGCAATTCGGAGCTCAGACATGAACCTCTTCGGCATGGGAACCCCGGAAATCCTTGTCATCATGGTGGTCGCCCTGATCATCTTCGGCCCGGGCAAGCTTCCTGAAATCGGCGCGCAGGTTGGTAAGGCGGTCCGCGACTTTCGCCGGATGACCAAGGAGATGACGGCAGAATTCGAGGACTCGATCAGCGACGTTCAGAATACGGTTGGCGAGGTCAAGCAGACCGTCGGCAACGTCCAGAAGGAGACGACGGCGATCGCGCAGTCGATCCCATCGGCGATCGAGGGCAGCGGACGGACGAATGGCACGGCGACCAGCGCCGCGCAGCCAGCCGCGGCAGCGACCCGCGACGACCCGTTCGCCGATCTCGCCGCGCTGGACGAGGTTGGCGACGAGACTCCTGCCGCAACTCCCCAGCCCTAGCCTCGACGGCGCGCAAGCCACCACATCGACTCGCCCCAGGCGTCCGGTCTCACGACGATCGAGCCGTCAAGGCCATCCACGGCGGGTGGGCTGGCGCCTGCGCCACTACGACGATCGCCATAGACGGCCCGCGACAGGACCGTCCTCACACGCGACAGCCGACCTACGGTGGTCGTCCCTCCGAGGAGAATCCGCGCCTCACCATCCGCCCGCAGGACACGGGCGACCTCCCGCATAACCGCTTCGTCGAACACCCAATCGCCCGGATAAGTTGACGTAACCAGGGCTACGGCGCCATCGATCGCCGGAATCGCTGAGGCCGACGCTCGCACGACCGCGATGCCGTGGCGTCGCGCCCGGCGCGTCATCGACTCCGATGGGTCGATGCCGAACCCGGCGATTCCCGCTCGTTCCGCCAGCATGAGGAGCCGGCCGTCACCGCAGCCGAGGTCGAGCATCGCGCCGTCGGGGAGCGGGTCCAACGCCATCGCGCGACGGCCGTTCCAGGCCGGGCCACTCACCAGCCAGCCGGCCGGCTCGTGCAACGCGGCCAGCGGGCCGTATAGAAGGGCAAATGCCCGGACGAGCAGCGCCCGCCGGAGGTCAGCCACGTCCCCGATGGCCGGCTGGCATACTTCGCGCCATGTTGATGCAGCCTCTCGACGTGTTTACGGTAACCGCGACCGACGGGTCGGCGCGGTGTGGCGTGCTCCGGCTGCCGCGCGGCAGCGTGCGCACGCCGGGCTTCATGCCGGTCGGGACGCCGGCGGCGGGCAAGGCGCTCGACCCGGCGGACCTGCGCGAAGCCGGTAGCCAGATCATCCTGGCCAATACCTATCATCTCATGCTTCGCCCGGGCGCCGACGCGCTCCAACAGCTCGGTGGCGTCAGCCACTTCATGCGCTGGGACGGGCCGCTGCTGACGGACTCCGGCGGCTTCCAGGTCTTCAGCCTGGCCGGCAGCCGGAAGCTGACGAGAGACGGTGTCATCTTCCGCTCGCACATCGACGGCTCCCAGCACGACCTCTCGCCCGAGCGGGCGATAACACTGCAGCATCAGTTTGGGTCGGACATAACGATGGCGCTCGATGTACTGGCGGGGTTCGGGGCG
>DAOKZM010000178.1:0-6680 GCA_035325665.1 Thermomicrobiales bacterium
TCGAGCACGAGGACGACACGACCGAGGTCGGCCAGCTCGGCCGCGCCCTCAACCGGATGCTCGGCCAGATCGAGTCGTCGTTCACCGCCAAAGAGGCGTCCGAGCAGCGCCTGCGCCAGTTCGTCGCCGACGCTTCCCACGAGCTGCGGACGCCGCTGACCTCGATCCTCGGTTACGCCGAGCTCTATCGCAGCGGCGCGGCGGCGACACCCGATGGGCTGGAGCGCGTGATGACCCGGATCGGGTCCGAGGGTGTCCGGATGGGCAAGCTGGTCGACGACCTGCTGCTGCTCGCCCGGCTGGACCAGGGACGCCCTCTGGACCGTGCGCCGCTCGACCTCGGCCTGCTTGCCGCCGAGGCGGTCGCGGCGGCCCGGGCCATCGAGCCGGACCGCCCGGTCGCGCTCGACCGGGAGCCGGGCGTCTGGGGCCGCGGCGACGCCGACCAGCTCCGGCAGGTCATCGACAATCTGCTGGCCAACGCCCGCCAGCACACCGCCCCCGGCACTCCGGTCCACGTCTCGGTCGCTGCCGATGGCGAGCATGCGATCCTCGTGGTTGCCGACGAGGGGCCGGGGATGACTGCTGAGGCTGCCGCCCACGCCTTCGACCGCTTCTTCCGCGCCGACGCCTCCCGGGCCAGATCGAGCGGCGGCAGCGGGCTGGGCCTCGCGATCGTCGCCTCGATCGTCGCCGCCCACGGCGGCACAGTGGACCTCGATACGGCGCCCGGCGAGGGCGCGCCGTTCCGCGTCACCCTCGCCCGCTCCGCGCCACCGGCCGAGCCGGATCGCCGGGAAGATCCGCCACCCTCTTGACAGGGGGTCATAGTCACAGGGTAAGATGTGTACGTACACATCCCTGCGAATCCGGCCCGGCATGGGCATAGGTCGGGTGCACGAACCTGAGACGAAGGGGCGGTGCGGTGAAGGCGCGACGCAGGCTGATCGTGACGCTCGCCGTCGCCGTGGCACTTGGCGGAGGGCTTCCGCTGGCGCTCCCGGCCGCGGCCGATATCTGGCTGTCGGGTGGTGACGCCGCAGTCGTGGCCGGCACTGGCGGCGACGGGCTCAATCTGCGCGCCGCGCCGGGGCTGGACGGCGAGATCGTACTGGCGATGCCGGAGACGACCAGCCTCGAGGTTGTGGGTGGCCCGCTGGCGCTCGACGACGGGACCGCCTGGTACGACATCGTCGCGCTGGTCGATGGCGACTGGCTGGCTGGCTGGGTGTCGGCCGCCTACATCGAGCCGGCCGGCTTCGCCGAGCCGGTGTATCAGTTCGCCACCAACGACGGGCCCGTCTTCGCCAGCAGCACGATGTCGCCGGTCGACTCGTCCGAGGCGGCGCGCGGTGTCCCTATCGCCGTCTGGACGGGCGGCGAGGGGCTGATGGTGCGCGGCGAGCCGGCGTCGTGGTCCGAGCCGCTCGTCGCCGTCCCGGACGGCGCGCTGGTGGACGTCCTCTCGCCGAACTACATCGACGACGACGGCGTCGCCTGGTCGCGCGTCCGCTACGGCGAGGTTATTGGCTACACGCTCGCCTCCGGGTACGAGACTGGCTACTGGCCGACCGCGGCGGCCAGCGAAGCCGGCCAGGCGATCGTCGATACCGCGCTCGCCTACCTGGGCGTCCCCTATGTCTGGGGCGGGATGGACCCTGACGGCTTCGACTGCTCCGGCTACACCTGGTGGGTGCTGAGCGAGGACCTCGGCTACGACATCGGCCGACCGATGGAGGACCAGATCGCCACCGGTATCCCCGTCTCGCGGGACGAGCTGGCTCCCGGCGACGTCATCTACTTCCAGAACACCTATCAGTGGGGCGTTTCGCACGTCGGCTTCTACCTCGGCCACGGGCTGTTCGTCAGCGCCACCGGCCAGTACGACTCGGTCGGCATCAGCAGCCTCTATGACCCCTACTGGGCGGCCCGCTACCTGACAGCCCGCCGCGTCGGCTGAGCGACCGTGCCGCGGTATACTCCGCGGCACAGTCTGACATCCGAGAACGGCGCTCCGCCGGAGCGATGCCGCGTCGGAGATGCTTCGACAGACCTGCGGTATGGGCCGGTGGTCCGTAGTGTCCTGCGACGACGTCACCCCGGCGGGAAGGGTCGGTGTCCGGTGGGCGTCTCGATTGGTGACATCTTGCCCATGGCGGTCGTCGTCGCTAGCAGCCCGATTCAGATCATCGCCCAGACCGGCGTGTCGGCCGGCGGCGCGGCCGTCGCGCTGGCGGTCTTCATCGCTATCGCCAGTATCACGGTGATCGTGCCGGTGGTCTGGTCGCTGGCCGCCCCGCGCAGCGCCGCCCGGGCGCTTGGCGGTCTGCACGGCTGGCTGGTGGCCAACAGCGCCATCGTGATGACGTTGCTGTTCCTCTACTTCGGCGCCAACCTCATCGGCAAGGGCATCAGCGGCCTCAGCAGCTGATCGCTGCGCGCCTCGTGGCCGGCGCCGATGGCGCCTAGCCCGCGCCCAGCTTGACCGATTGATCCGGCTCGTACTCGTTGCGGCTGATCGGCGACTCGGTGTTGACGACGACGTCGCCGTTCGCCGCGACCGAGATCGGGAAGGTCGCGAGTGGGCGCGGGGCCGGGCCGCTGGTGACGACGCCGTGGCGGTCGAACGTCGAATCGTGACACGGGCAGTGGAACTGCCCCTGGTCCGCCTTCCACGGCACCTTGCAGCCCTGGTGGGTGCAGGCCCAGTAGAGCGCCAGCGCTCCGTCCTCGTTGTTGATCAGGTGGAAGTGGCCGCTGTCGCTCGTCGCCGGGTCGCCGCCGACGGCCGGCGCGTCCGCCTTCGGGACGGTCAGCGTCCCCTTGTAGCGCTCGCTGCCCGACTTGCGGGTCAGCAGGATCAGGCCGCCGGTCGCGGCCACGACGAGCCCCGCGCCGCCGATGACGGCGTTGCGGATGAACTCGCGCCGGTCCATGTTCTCCATCAGCTCAATGGTCTCCTCGTCAGGGCGGCCACGACCGTGTTGACGACGCTCACCTGGCGCCGGGTGAACGGCGGCCGGCCCGTTCGCGCGTGCTTGTTCGAGACGTAGGCGATCACAATGTCCTCGACTGGGTCGATCTGCAGCGTGCAGCCGGTCGCCCCGCCATGGCCGAAGCTGGCCGGAGAGAGCAGGTCTCCCGCCGTGCCGGTGTCGCCCTTGACTGCGAACCCGGCGCCCCACGGCGTATGCTGCGCCGGCAGGTCCGGCAGCAGCGAGCCGGGCGTATTGCCGCCGGTCTGGTCGGTCGTCATCAGCCGCATCCCCGCCTCCGAAAGCACACGGGTGCGCCCGCCGGGGGCGAACAGTAGGCCAAAGCGCAGCAGGTCGCCGGCCGTCGCGCTGACCCCGAATGCCGGGTGGGCCAGACCGAGGCCGTATGCCCCGTTGTACATGTCCCCTGGCGTCCCTTCCGCCAGCGGCCCGACCACCTTCGCCAGCCGGTCGAACACCTCTGGTCCGGAAGGGAAGAATGTGTCGTTCAGCCCGCCGGGCTCCAGCACCAGCTCGCGCACCAGCTCCGGGAACGGTCGCCCGGCCGCGACGGCGGCGACCCGCCCGGCGATCGCGTAGTTGTAGTCGCTGTATGCGTGCTGGCTGCCGGGGGCGAACTGGAGCGGATACGCGTAGGCCTCGTCGACCAGCTCGTCCAGCGGAGTCTCGGCCAGTAGCCGCTGCTCCATCTCCGGCGACTCGTAGATCAGCCCCGAGGTGTGCGTCAGTAGGTGGCGCAGCGTGATCGCCTCGCGACCGTCGCCGGTGAAGTCCGGCAGGATCATCCGCACCGGCATCGACAGGGTCAGGTCGCCACGCTCGACCAGGGCGATGACCGCCGCCGCGGTGTAGACCTTGGAGATCGACGCCAGCGGCCAGACCGTCCCGGCGCTCGTCGCGACGCCCGGCCGGGCCATCCCGGCGTAGTGCTCGCCGGCCGGCTCGCCGCGCCAGGCGACGGCGACGGCCGCGCCGTCCACCTCGCCGCGCTCGACGAAGCCGTCGATCAGGTCGAAGGTCCGTTGGAGTCTGCTCGTCGCGTCGTTGTTCGTCACGTCCCGTCCACTTCCCGGCAGAGTCTATCAATCGCGCAGAGACTATCGCCGCCGGGGTCGCGTTCTGGCAAGGGGTGGCGGCGCATCAGGGCGATGAAGGTCAGCGGAAAGATGAACGCCAAGCCGATCCGCTCCGGGTCGGGCAACGCCGAGCCGAAGAGGAGCCCGTCCAGCGTCGCGAGATTCCAGATCAGGTAGAGGCTCAACCCGCTGCCGAGCATGAACGCGGCGATACCACCCCCCGCACGGGCGTGCTGGATCGTCAGGCCGAACCCCTCGTCGGTGAGCAGGCTGCCGGCTAGCTCCGGCCGTGGCCGGTCGTCCTCTCCCATCATCCGGCGAAGGACCATCCCGTAGAGCAGATGGCGCAGGTTGAGCAGGATCGCGGTGAAGGCGATCGCGACGGTCGAGGCGCCAGTCGCCGCGAGGCTGACGATGGTGACCTGCGCCGCGCTGGCGAAGACGGTGAGCGAGAGCAGTTGCGTCTCCAGCGCGCTGTAATGCCACATCGACGTAACCGGCAATAATTAAATTAGCGGTTACGTTCAGTCGCCGCCGCCGCCTCCGGCCGGTGGCGCTGGCGTACAATCACCGGCTGTATCGCGTGATCTCTGATAGTCGCGCGAGGTTGAGGCCAGGCAGGTGATCCGCATCGGACCGCGCATCTCCCCAACCCCGAAACGACCGGCCGCGGCGCTTGCCGCCGCGCTGCTCGTCTGGCTGACGCTGCTGGTCAGCCCCCCTCCTGCCGCCGCGCACGCCGCGCTCCTGCGGAGCGACCCGGCGTCGGGCGGAAGCCTGGCCGAGTCGCCCTCCGCGATCACCCTCTGGTTCAGCGAGACGGTCGAGCTGCGCTATAGCACCCTGACCGTGGTCAAGACGGACGGCTCGACGGTCCTCACCGGGGCTCTGGCGTCGGTCGGCACGCCGGACGAGCCAACGGTGCGGGCCGAGCTGCGCGACACCCTGCCGCGCGGCAGCTATACCATCGTCTACTCCGTCCTCTCGGCGGTCGATGGGCATGTCTCAGGCGGTTTCTTCAGCTTCACCGTCGGCGACGCGCTGATGCCCAGCGCCGAGCAGCAGGCGGAGCTCGCCAGCCAGGCGTCGTCCAGCTCGGCCGTGCCTCTGCCCGTCTCCAGCGCCGTCCGCTGGCTGAACCTGCTGGCCCAGGGGGTGCTCTCCGGACTGCTGCTCTTCCTCGTCGCCGTCCTGGCGCCGGTGGCAAGCCGGTCGGGCGCGGGCGGTGTCCCCGCCCGTCGCTTCCGCTGGCTCGCAGCGGCCGCGCTGGCGCTGCTGTTGGCCGGCCACCTCGCGGCGGCGCTCATCCAGGCGATGAACGCGACCCGCTCGACGTCGCCGGGCGTCGTCCTCGACGCGCTGCCGTCGATCCTCAGCGAGACGCGGTTCGGCGCGATCTGGCTGGCGCGCGGGACGATGCTGACCGCCTGGGCGCTAACCGCCTGGGCGCTGCTGCGCGGCGCCCGGCTGCCGGGGTGGCATGGCCAGGGCCGGCTGCTCTGGTCGGCCGGCCTGCTGGTCTCGGCGCTCGTCCTGCTGACCACCAGTCTCGGCAGCCACGCTGCGACCCGCGGCGGCGCCACGAGCTGGCCGGTGCTGACCGACTGGCTACACTTGATCGCGACCAGCGTCTGGCTTGGCGGCCTGGCCGGTCTGCTGCTCGCGTTCGACATCGCCCCGGCTGGCACGCCGCGGCGCGATCTGCTGGCCGGGTTCTCCCGGCTGGCGATGATCGCCGTTGTCGGGATCGTCGCCACCGGCGCGGTCTCGGCCTGGGTCGAGGCGTATAGTTGGGATGGCCTCATCTCGACCGACTACGGGACGTGGCTCATCGTCAAGCTGGTGTTCGTCGTCGGGGCGTTGGGCCTCGGCGCCCACCACCTGCTCAACGTCCGGGCGCGCCTCGATGCGGCGGTCGGCGACGAGCGGCGCGTGGCGGCCGGCTTCCGGCGCAGCCTGCGGCTGGAGGCGGTGCTCGCCGTCGCGGTCGTGGCCGCGACCGGCGTCCTGACCGGCACACCGCCGGCCCGCGACCTGCTCGAAGGCGTCGAGGTCCTCGGCTCCACAAGGCTCGTCTCGGCGGCGTCGATCACGCTCCGCATCTCGCCGCCCGAGGTCGGCGCCAACGAGTACTCGGTCGTCATCGCGCCGAGCGATCTCGACACCTTCGGTGAGATCCAGCGCGTCTACCTCCGCTTCACGCCGCTCGCGCTGGATGCCCCGGCCGGCGCCGCCGGCCTGTCCGGCAGCCAGCGCGTCCAGCTGCGCCAGTCCGGCCCGGCCGACGCCTTTACGTTCCTCGGGAACGGCTCGTTCATCACACTCGATGGGGACTGGGACGTGGTGGTCGTCATCCGCCGGGCCGGCATCGCCGAGGACCTGGAGGCGCCGTTCGGCGTCACCGCCCGCGACGGCACGCTCGCGCTGACCGGCATCCCCCAGCCTGCGGCGGACCGCGGTGGCGCGGCGATCGGGCTCGGCGCGGCATGGCTGGCGTCTGCGGCGATCCTCGTGTTCGGCGGTTGGCGACTCCGGCGGCAGCGGCTCTCGCCGAGCTAAGGGCTGTTCGGTCTGGCGGCGGTAGAGCGGGCGGTGGGTTCCTTCCTCG
>DAOKZM010000179.1:0-6649 GCA_035325665.1 Thermomicrobiales bacterium
CGGCTCAGGTACGCATCGACGGCTTCGTGAAGACGTGGCTCGATCTGCAGTCCACTAGCCGCCATGAAGATACCCCGAACGCTTCATGCTGCTCGTGGCCTTACCCAGCAAGACATGCGTCATAGCGTCAAGCTAGCATGCTTACGTCTGCCCGGCAATCTCCTTGTCGCTGAACCCCAGTTCGCGCAGGACCTCGGCGGTGTGCTGACCGTGGAGGGGTGGTGGGATGCGGAGGCTGGCGTCGGAGTCCGAGAGCCGGTAGGGGAAGCCGGTGACCGAGATCTCGCCGAGGGTCGGGTGGTCGATCCGGCGCTCCATCTCGGCGTGCTGGACCTGCGGGTCGGTGAAGACCTCGGGAACGGTGAAGATCGGGCCGCAGGGGACACCGGCCGCGTCGAGCGCGCCGACGACCTCGTCGGTCGTCGAGCGGGCGAAGCGGGCGCTGATGATCTCGCGCAGCGCCGGCAGGTTGGTGATCCGGCCGGCGTTATCCTGGAAGCGCGGATCGGCGGCCGCCTCGGCCATGCCCATCGCGTCGGTGAAGCGCTTCCAGAGGCCATCGTTGCCGACGGCGATGTTGACGAAGCCGTCGCTGGTCGGGAACGTCTCGTAGGGCGCGACGATCGGGTGGGCGTTCCAGGTGCTGGGCGGGGTCTTCCGCGTCGCGAAGTAGATCGCTGCCTGATACGACAGCAGCGCGATCTGGCCGCCGAGCATCGAAGTGTCGATGATCTGGCCCTTACCGGTCTGGCTGCGGTGATAGAGCGCGGAGGCGATCGCGTAGCTGGCGAACATACCGCTGGCGATGTCGGCGATCGGCACGCCGAACTTGGTCGGCTGCCCCGGCGGTCCGGTGACGCTCATCATCCCGCTCATGCCCTGGACGATCAGGTCGTAGGCGGTCCGGCTGCTGGCCGGGCCGGTCTGGCCGAAGCCGGAGATCGAGCAGAAGATCATCTCCGGGCGGCGCGCCAGCACCTCCTCTGCGCCGAAGCCGAGCCGTCCGATCGTGCCGGGCGAGAAATTCTCGACCAGCACGTCGCCGCGGTCGATCAGCCGCCAGAGCGCCTCCCTGCCGAGGTCGCTCTTGAGGTCGAGCACGATCGAGCGCTTGTTGCGGTTGACCGAGAGGTAGTAGGCGGACTCGCGCGCGCCGTCCGGCCCGTCCACCCACGGCGGCCCCCAGGCGCGAGTGTCGTCCCCCTTGCCCGGCGCCTCGATCTTGACCACGTCGGCGCCCATGTCGGCCAGCATCATCGAGCAGTACGGCCCCGACATCACCCTCGTCAGGTCGACAACCCGCACCCCTGCCAACGGCCCATTGTTCTCCACGATCCCTCCCACACCAACTGGGCGAACACGAGGTTCGCCCCTACGATCTGACCCGCTCGTCCCTCATCCCTCGTCCCCGAGCGTCTCCCAGACGATCTTCGACAGGTCGCCGATCGCCTGCACCCCCGCCTTCTCGTCACTGAGCCGCTTCGAGAAGATCGCGACCGTGTAGGGACCGGACGGCGCGTAGACGATGCCGGCGTCGTTGCGGACGCCCTTCAGCGAGCCGGTCTTGTGGGCCACGTCGGTGTTCTCCGGCAGGCCGGCCGGGATGCGCTCGTTGAACTTCTGGCGCTTCATGATGTCGAGCATCCCCTCACGCGCCTCGGCGCTCAGGCCGACCCCCTGCTCGATTGCCTCGCAGAGCCGCGCCATCTCGCGCGGGGTCGTCAGGTCGTTGCCACTGCCATCGACGTCCGACCAGGCCGCGCCGTCGCGGTTGTACTCCCCCTTGCGCATGCGCTCCAGCGACATGTCGTAGGTGTGCTCGGGGTTGTCAGGGTCCAGACCGACATAGTCGTACAGCAGCGCCTTGGTGGACATCGGCACGCGGGTGCGGTGCAGGCCCAGTTCGTCCATCGCCGCGTGGATGCGGTCCGGCCCGACGATCGCGTAGAGCATATCGGTCGCCTGGTTGTCGGAGAGGACGATCATCAGCACCGCCAGGTCGCGGATCGTTGGCTCGAGGCCGGTGTCGAGGCCTTGAAGAACGCCGGAACCGGGCACGAGGTGCTCCGTCTCGACCCGGATGCGCTGGGCGAGGTCCACCTCGCCACGGTCGTGCATCTGGTAGAGCGCGTAGAGCAGCGGCACCTTAAAGACGCTGGCGGTCGGGAACGACTCGTCCAGGTTGATACCGAACGCCTCGTCCGGCTTCCCGACCGGCCAGGCCGCCACGCCGAATCGCCCCTCGACGCCAGCGACGCGCTCTTCCAGCCGCGCCGACACCTCCAGCAATCGCTCACTCATCGTCGCTCCCTCATCCATCAATCACGGACGTTCAGGATACCGGCGCCGGTCAGACTGTACCGTCGGACAGGGCAAGCTCGGTCTTCCGGCGGTCGCGCCCGGGGGCATGGTACTCTACGATCGACACATGCCAAGCTGGCCGTCCGGCCG
The DNA here is from genome assembly GCA_035325665.1 of Thermomicrobiales bacterium. Taxonomy (GTDB): domain Bacteria; phylum Chloroflexota; class Chloroflexia; order Thermomicrobiales; family CFX8; genus JAMLIA01. Next base: position 2,452 of record DAOKZM010000179.1, read on the forward strand.
GCGCCACGGAGGACGACCAGATGTCGCGCGAGCTGCCCACGGACGAGCGCTTCGTCCAAATGATGGATTCCCCGCTGTCCTGACGAACGCGCAGTGGACAGCGGGGGAGGGCGCGACGACCCCTCTCCCGATTCGATTCGGGAGAACCTGGCATCCACGCGACCCGCCGCCGGCTCTGGAGTCCGGGTCGGACTCGCCTCTGGAACAACTCAAGCTTCCTGAACCTGTGGGCGGCCCAGACCGTCTCGCACTTCGGCACGCAGATCACGCTGGTCGCGCTGCCGCTGGCGGCGGCGCTGACGCTCGACGCCTCGGCCGGCCAGATGGGCCTGCTGGCCGCGGCTGGCACGCTGCCGGCGCTCGTCTTCGGCCTGCTGGCCGGGGTGGCGATCGACCGCGTCCGCCGCCGGCCGGTCATGATCGCGACCGATGTCGTCCGCGCGCTGGTGCTGGCCAGCGTGCCGCTGGCCTGGGCACTCGGCCTGTTGCGCATCGAGCTGCTCTTCGCCGTTGCCTTCCTGAACGGCATCCTGACCCTGTTCTTCGACGTCGCCTACGTCGCCTTCATGCCGACGATCGTGCCGCGCGACGACCTGGTCGAGGGCAACGCCAAGCTGGAGGGCAGCGCCTCGACTGCCCAGGTGGCCGGCCCCGGCCTCGGCGGCATCCTCGTCGGCGTGTTGAGCGCGCCGGTAGCGCTGCTGATCGACGCCGTCTCCTATCTCGCCTCGGCGCTGCTGCTCGCGCGCATCCCGTCTGACGAGACACTACCGGACCACCCGGCCCGCGGCAGCCTGCGCCGCGACATCGGCGAGGGGCTGCAGGTCGTCTGGTCGGACGCGCGACTGCGGGCGATCCTGCTCTCGGCGGCGACGGTCAGCCTGTTCGGCTACGTCTTCTTGGCCGTCTACGTCCTCTACATGCTCAACGACCTGGGCTTCAGCGCGACACAGGTCGGGCTGGTCTTCAGCATCGGCGGGGTCGGCGCGGTCGCTGGCGCGGTGCTGGCCGGACCGCTGTCGCGGCGGCTGGGGATCGGGCGGACGATCATCCTCGGCCGGGCGCTGTTCGGCATCTTCGCGCTGCTCGTCCCGCTAGCGGTCGCCGTCCCGCGCCTCGAGGCGCCGATGGTCCTGGCCGCCGAGCTGCTGCAGTGGCTTGCGCTGGTGATCGCCGTCGTGAACGAGATCAGCCTGCGCCAGACGCTCGTGCCCGAGCGCCTGCTCGGCCGGGCCACGGCCACGTTCCGCTTCATCGGCGGCGGGATGATCCCAATCGGCTCGCTGCTGGGCGGCCTGCTCGGCGAGCTGATCGGGCTTCGCGAGACCCTCGTCGTCGGTTGCTTCGGCATGCTGCTGGCCGGCGTCTGGGTCTACGCGTCGCCGCTACGCGGAACCTGCGCCCTGCCGGAGCCGGCCAACGCCGAGCGCGAAGTGATCATCGCCTGACCGGCGCGGAGGCCACCTGTACCGATGCACTATAATGGGCCGCAGGTGGCCAACTCCGGCCTGGCCGGGGGTGAGCCGCCGACGCGCCGGGCAACTGGCGCGAGCGGCCGGGTGGCCGCGTTGCCCCGACACGGGGGTACGCAAGCGGACAGGTGCGCAGATGAGTCGTGAACAACGACGATCGCGCGTGGAGTCCGCGTCCATGACCGGGGACACTCGCGAGAGCGGGTGGTTCGGCTCGTCGGAGGACGGCGAGTCCTACCCATGTGGTTGTTCGATGCTATCGCGGATTCGTCTGCGACCACGGAACCCTCAGGCGTTCGCGACGATGCGCTGCTCGCTCGGGTACGCGCTCCACGCCGACGAAGATGTCGCCAAATGCCTGGCGGTCGAGGGTCCGGGTGAATGCTGGAAGACGGCGCACAACTGGCGGGTCGCGCCGGCCGAGTCACCACGGATGGCCGAGCAGACCCGCAGGCAGATCGCCGCGATCACGCACAGCGGCGAGCCAGAGGAGACGATGCCAGCCCCGCTGACCGAGACGATCGCCGAACCGGCCCCGGCCGTCGAGGTGGTCAAGGTCGTTGACGTGACGCAGCTCCGCGTCGCAGGCGACGGTGGCGGGACCGACTGACCCGACTCTGCAGCTACCACGGACGCGACTCCAACGCGATCGATCTGAGGCCGAGGCCGGCGGGGATTGCCCGCCGGCCTCGGCATTTCCGGCGCGACCTGGCTTAGAATGCCCGCGCGTCCGGCTGGCGCCGGCGCGACCGGCTCGACCGCTCTGGACCGAGAGGAATCCCATGCCCGCCCGAACGACCGCGCAGCCACCGACGACCCAGATCGCCTTCGCCTCCAGTTCCCCCGCACAGACCACGACCGATGCGCTGGTCCTGGCCGTGCCGCCCGGCGTCGATGGCGACACGGCCTGGCAGGGGCCACTCGCCGAGGTTGACGCCGCGCTGGATGGGGCGCTACGGCAAGCGCTGCGCGAGGCACGCTTCGACGGCAAGGTCGGCTCGACCCTGGTCGTTCCGACCCTCGGTCGGCTGCCGGCCAAGCGCATCGTCGCCACCGGTCTGCCCGAATCGGGAGCCAGCGCGACCGATGTCCGCCGGGCCTACGGCGCGGCGGTGACGGCTGCCAGCAAGTCCGGCGCGAAAACGGTCGCCAGCCCGCCGCCGGGCGGCCCAGACGACGAGGCCGCGCGCTACCGCGCGGCGGTCGAGGGCATCCTGCTGGCCGGCTACGACTTCCGTGGCTACAAGGCCAGCCGCGGCGAGGACGAGGGCCTCACGTCGTGGACGTTCCTGGCCAGCGAGTCCGACGCGACCCACAAGGGTGTCAGCGAGGGGCACGCCGTCGCCTCGGGCGTCTACTTCGCCCGCGACCTGGTCGCCGAGCCGGGTCAGGCGATCTACCCCGAGACGCTGGCGGCGGCCGCCCGGCAGATGGCGACCGACAACGAGCTGGAGTATCGCGAGTACGACGAGAAGCAGCTCGCCGAGATGGGCGCGACGGCGATCGTCGACGTCGGCAAGGGCAGCGCCCACCCGCCGCGGATGATGCACCTAACCTACAAGCCGTCCGGCGAGTCGAAGGGCACCATCGCTCTCGTCGGCAAGGGGATCACCTTCGATACCGGTGGAATGAACCTGAAGCCGACGGGTGGCATCGAGTCTATGAAGACCGACATGGCCGGCTCGGCGGCGGTCCTCGGCGCGATGCGCGCCATCGCCGGGCTGGACCTGCCCTTCACTGTCTACGGCATCGTCGCCAGCGCCGAGAACATGCCCAGCGGCACCGCCTTCCGGCCTGGCGACGTCGTCACGGCGCTGAACGGCAAGACGATCGAGATCATCTCGACCGACGCCGAGGGCCGGCTGGTGCTGGCCGACGCGCTCGTCTACGCCGCCCGCGAGGGGGCCGACGAGATGATCGACCTAGCGACCCTGACGGGAGCCAAGATGATCGCGCTCGGCGCCGAGTCGGTGGCGGTCTTCTCCAGCGACGACGACTTCGCCGAGCGCGTCGTCGCGGCCGGGACGGAGGCCGGCGACCTGTTCTGGCACATGCCGCTCTGGGACGCGCTGAAGAAGCAGATCAAGAGCGACATCGCCGACATGAAGAACAGCGGCGGCCGGGGCGGTGGCGCGATCACGGCGGCGCTGCTGCTGGCCGAGTTCACCGAGGGCAAGCCCTGGGTCCATCTCGACATCGCCGGCGCCGCTTGGACCGACTCCGCCCGCGACGACACCCCGAAAGGCCCGACCGGCATCGGCGTCCGCGCGCTGGTGAGCTATCTCGAAGCGAAGGCGCGGGAGTAGCGACCCGAGGGAAGCGCAACGCCCCTGCTCGACCGGGCGGGGGCGTTTCCATGTGCGTGGGGGCTTCAGCGTCGAGGGGGTTGGGTCGGTAGCCAACTCCTTGCTTTTGTCATTCTGAGGCCGCGGCCGAAGAATCCGTTCCCCCGCGTACGTTCGCAACCGGCGGGGGGGAGACGGATCCTTCACTGCGGTTCAGGATGACAGAACAGGGGAGCGGCTGCCGAGCCGGACGGAATCGACCCGACGAACCACTGGGAATCAAAAGGCCGTGAGGCTGCTTCCGATGCCGGGCGGTATCGCTGCGGACTGTTCAGGATGATAGGGACGGCGACGGCTGGGCTCGCCCCGACGCCTCAGCCGCCGAGGAGCGCCGTCTTGCGGTCGGCGAGTTCGGCGACGACATCGAGCAGCCAGGGGACC
>DAOKZM010000180.1:0-4851 GCA_035325665.1 Thermomicrobiales bacterium
GAACTGGTCGGCCTCGATCAACGAGCTGAGCGTCTTCGCCTGCCTGGTCATCCGGATCCTCCCCCTCGGAACGTCATTGCGTAGCCCGCGCCGGCCAGCGCGGGTAGCCCCTCCTTATCAAGAAGCATGCCGATCGGCGCGGCATACTTCGCCACGGTCCGTATCCGTTGACTACGAAGGGCGAGCGAGATGGAACCGGCCGACGATCGCGGGCGCTGCTGGTGGCCCGGCGACGACCCGCTGTATATCCGCTATCACGACGAGGAGTGGGGCGTCCCCTGCCACGACGACCAGAAGCTGTACGAGATGCTGGTACTAGAGGGGTTTCAGGCCGGCCTGTCGTGGATTACGATCCTGCGCAAGCGCGAGAACTTCCGCCGGGCCTTCGAGGGATTCGACCCTGAGCGTGTCGCCCGCTATGGCGAGGCGGAGTTCGCGCGGCTGCTGGCCGACCCGGGGATCATCCGCAACCGGCAGAAGATCGAGGCCACCCCGCGCAACGCCCGCGCGTTCCTCGCCGTCCAGGAGGAGCACGGCTCGTTCGACCGCTACCTTTGGGGTTGGGTCGACGGCGAGCCGGTGCGTCACCCCGAGGGCTACACCCCGGATACCCTCCCGGCCACCACCCCGCTCTCCGACGCCATCGCCCGCGACCTCAAGCAGCGCGGCTTCTCGTTCGTCGGCACGACCACCATCTACGCCTACCTCCAGAGTGTCGGCGTCGTCGACGACCACGTCCGCGGCTGCTTCAAGTTCGTGCCGAGGGATGAGGGATGAGGGACGAGGTAAGGTAGGGGCGTATTGCATACGCCCGGCCAGATGCACGACATATTGGCGAGGACCATCGGACAGGACGTATGCCACGCCCTCATCCCTCATCCCTCATCCCTCATCCTCATCCCCCTCGCCGCCGCGTTCGCCGCGTGGTAGCCGGACATGCCGTGGACGCCGCCGCCCGGTGGGGTGGCGGCGGAGCAGAGGTAGATGCGCGGGTTGGGGGTGGCGTAGGGGTTGAGGCGCGGGACGGGACGGGTGAAGAGCTGGCGTAGCCCCGGCCGGCCGGTGTTGATGTCGCCGCCGGTGAAGTTCGCGCTCAGCGCCTCGACGTCGGCGGGGTACATCGCGTGCCGGGCCAGGACGCGCTCACGGAAGCCGGGCGCGAACCGCTCGATCTGCCGCTCGATCGCGGTGGTCAAGTCCACCGTCGAGCCGTTCGGGACGTGACAGTACGCCCAGAGGGTGTGTTTGCCGGCCGGCGCGCGGGTCGGATCGAACAGGCTGTGCTGGGCGACCAGGACGAACGGCGAGTCCGAATGCCCCCCGCGCGCGACCACCCGCTCCGACGCGGCGATCTCCTCGCTCGATCCACCCAGGTGGACGGTCCCGGCCTGCCGGCATCCCTCGGCGATCCAGGGGACCGGACTGTCGAGCGCGTAGCCGAGCTTGAAGACACCCGGGCCGGCACGGAAGCGGCGCAGGCGTCGGCGGTAGCCCTCCGGCAGCCGGTCGCCCGCGATCCGGGCCAGCGCCCCAGCCGAGGTGTCGAAGAGGTACGCGCGCGCCTGGGGCAGGTCATCGAGCCGCTCAACCGGCGTGCCGGTGATGATCTCTCCGCCCAGCGCCGTCAGGTAGGCGGCGAGCGTGTCGGTGATGCGTTGCGCGCCGCCGCGCGGGAACGGCCAGCCGGCCGCGTGGCCGAGCAGGCCGAGGACGAGCCCGAATGCCGTCGTCGCCGCCTCTTCGAGGGGCAGGATCGAATGGGCGGCCATCCCGGAGAAGAGCGCCCTGGCCCGTGGCCCCTCGAAGGCCCGGCCGGCGAACGGCACGGCCGCCTGGAGCGCCGCGACGCCGAAGCGGGCCAGCAGCAGCGGGTGGCGCGGCAGGTGTAGCGGCCCGAGGATCTCATCGAGCAGCGGGCCGGCGTCGGCAACGAATGGGCCAAAGACGCGTCTCCAGCGCTCGTCGTCCGCCCCGAGCGTCGCGGCGGTCGCGTCGATGTCCCGGTAGAGCAGCGCCGCCGTGCCGTCGTCGAACGGGTGAGCGAGCGCGACCGGCGGCTGGATCCACTCCAGACCATAGCGGTCGAGCGGCAGGGTGCGCAGCCAGGGCGAGGCGAGGGTCAGCGGGTGGATCGCCGAGCCGGCGTCGTGGACGAAGCCGGGCAGGGTGAGCGCCGCCGAGCGCACCCCGCCGCCGGGTTGCTCGTGGGCCTCGTAGACGCGGACGCCGTAGCCCTGCTCGGCCAGCCGGATCGCCGCCGCCAGGCCGTTCGGGCCGGCGCCGATGACGATGGCGTCCAGCACTTTACGTACCCCTCGTTCCCCCTGATCGCGGCTAGCCCGCCGCGAGCGCGAGTTGGCAGAGTATGCTCCGCGCCGGATGCTCGACGCCCCAGAACTCCTCCTGCTGGACCTCGCCCCAGCTCTCGTAGGCGGCCTTCAGCCGGGGCGGCAGGGGGTCCCATGTGCCGGTCGAACGGATGTAGGCGCGGCCCGCCTGCTCGTAGACGACCAGCGTCTCGCGTGCCCGCCCGAGGAAGTGTCCCATATGGGCGGTCAGGTCGAGCGCGAGGTGCGCCGTCGCGTCGTCCGGGACGACAGTCGCGTCCCCCTCCCCCCACGCGGCCACGGCCTCGTTGAGCGAGGCGACGTGCGCGTCGAGCGCTTCCGGCCGGTCGCGGCCGAGCAGCTGGGTGACGCTGACATAGGCGCGGAGCGGATGGACCAGTCCGGGGACTGGCTTCAGAAGCTGCGTCTCGAACGTCTGGCTGAGCAGCGGCCCGCGCAGGGTCGCCGTGAACACACCGAGTTCGCTGGCGTAGTCCGGCCAGCGCTCGGTGTGCTCGAGCGCGGCGATCAGCGCGGTGGCCGACGGACCGGGGATGGGCGCGTAGGTGTGCCACGTCCGCTCGGCGTCCGCCGCGCGGGGTGGCGCCAGCGGGCCGAAGGCGTTGACGTCGATGCGTCGGTCGGGCTGGTACGCGTCGCGGTCGGCGATCGTTTCGAACGCGATGCCCCAAGCGCGGCGCTCGTCGTCGTGCCAGGCGTCGGCGAACCAGTCACCCAGCAATCGTCCGGCGCCGGCCAGCAGCGCGTCACGCGGGAGCGGCCGACGGCCGATGTGGGCAGCGGCGAGCGCGAGCCGCCGGCCGAAGGCGCTGTCGAACGCCGGAAGGTCGTAGGGGCGGACCTTGCAGTAGTCGTGCCGCTGCCACCAGGTATTGATGACGCCGAGCGCCAGCCTGAGATCGTCGAGGTCGCGCTCGTCCTCGGGGTGATCGTAATAGGCGGCGTTGAGGAGCTGCCGCGCCCAGAAGGTCGAGGCCGCGTCGGTCGTCGCCGTGCCGATCAACCCGAGCTGGCGTCCGACGGCGTAGCGCCCGATCTCGCGCGCGGCGACCGCGCCGGTGAGTATTCCGCCGCCGAGCACGGCGAACGTCCGTCGGTCGATCCTGGCCATGTACCCATCCCTGCGTCGATAGCGTGCTAGGCTGCACGTTGGCGCTGCTCCGCAATCGGTGAGCCACTTCCCTGCTCGAACGAGCAGGGCCTGCCTGCCGGCCCGGCTGATGCCGCTGGCCCGAGGGATCGGCAGAATCGGATGCAGGCAATCGTTCGCTTACCAGAAGGAGCAAGAGAAATGAGCTCGAACGAAGCACGTAACATCCCGGCGGCCGGCTTCGCCGACGCCGTCGCGATGGCCGGCGCCTGGGCCGTTGGCGTCGACGCCCGTCGGCGCTACGGCGCCAGCGGGATCGTCTGGGCCGACGGCGTCGTTGTCACCGCCGACCACGTGGTCGAGCGCGACGAGGACATCACCGTCGTCCTGCCGGACGGCAGCGAGGTGGCCGCGACGCTGGCAGGCCGCGACCCGGGCAACGACCTGGCCGTCCTGCGAGTCGAGGGGCTGCCCGCCCCGGCGACGCGCGCCGAGGCTCCGCGCGTCGGTGACATCTGCCTGGCGGTTGGCCGCCCCGGCGGAAATCTGAGCGCCTCGCTCGGCATCGTCTCGGCGATGGGCACGCTCTGGCGCCGCCGGCGCGGCGGCCGCCGGCAGGTCATCCGCCCCGACGTTACCCTCTATCCCGGCTTCTCCGGCGGGCCGCTCGTCTCGGCGGCCGGCGAGCTGCTGGGGATGAGCACCTCCGGCCGCGGCGGCGTACTCGCCGTCCCAGTGACGGAGATCGAGCCGATCGTCGGCGAGCTGCTGGCGCATGGCCGGCGGCGGCGCGCCTACCTCGGCATGACCAGCCAGCCGGTTGCGCTGCCGGATGCCGCCGCGGCCGGCCAGGAGACTGGCCTGCTCGTCGTTGGCGTCGAGCCTGACAGCCCGGCCGCCACTGGCGGGCTGATGGTCGGCGACATCGTCGTCGGCATCGGCGAGGTCGCGATCCGCGACACCGACGACCTGCGCGAGGCGCTCTCGCCCGACCTCGCCGGCCAGGCGACGCAGGTCCGCATCTTCCGAGGCGGGACTCCGCAGACGCTCGATGTGACCGTTGGCGAGCGCTAGCCAATGAGTAGCGGCCGCCAGCCCGCCCGCGTCGCGATCGCATCGGCCTATCCGTCGGTGCGCGCCGGATTGCGGGCGATGCTGGCGCCGCTGGACGCGGTCGAGGTCGTCGCCGACCTGATCGACGGCGACCTCGACCCGCCCGACCACCCCGACCTGCTGGTCGTCGACATCGATTCCGACGACCCGGATGCCCCTGCCCGGCTGGCGGCGAGCTACCCCGACGCCGCGCTGGTGCTGCTGGTCGAGGACGCCGCAGCCGGCCGGCAGGTTGCGGCCGGCGTCCGCCGCGGCATGGCGATCCTCGCCCGCGAGGCTGGGCCGGACGATCTGGTCGCC
>DAOKZM010000180.1:4861-6618 GCA_035325665.1 Thermomicrobiales bacterium
GCATGGTCTGGTCGTTCTCGACCCGGCCGTCGCGCCGCTCTCCGTCGCGGCTCCCCTCCAACCGGACTCAGACGACATCCTCACCGACCGCGAGCGTCAGGTGCTCGCGCTGGTCGCGCTCGGCCTGCCGAACAAGGCGATCGCCGTCGAGCTCGACATCAGCGAGCACACGGTGAAGTTCCACGTCGCCGCGATCCTCGGCAAGCTCGACGCCGCCAGCCGCACCGAGGCCGTCACCGTCGCCGCCCGGCGCGGGCTGCTGGTGCTGTAAGGGATGAGGGATGAGGCAAGAGGGATGCGGGGAGGAGGCGCGGCATCCGTCGGCGCGTCTCCTGGCGCGACTAAATCGATGGCGAGGAATCGAATATCGGCTTAGTGCTTGTGTAGATACTCCTCGATCTTGCGCTGCTTCCACCGCTCACCGAGCGGGCCGTCGAAGACCAAGACAGCCAGGGCGTGGGCGACGAGCCCAAGACCCCACGGGATGAGCGCCCACCAGAACCACCAGTAGCCACCCTCGCCGCGAGTGAGGGAGTTCAGTAGGAACAGCCCCACGTTGAAGACGATGAACATGGCCAGGTGAATATAGAACCCCTGCAGATCCTCGATGCGCTTCCTCGCGGCCTCGTAGCGTTCCTTGTCGGCTTCCATCTCACGCTCCGTTCATGCGCGGCGTCGCACGACCGACCACCCCCACCGTAGCCGATACCCCGTTGCAGACGTGTTGAAGAACGCCAGAGTGCGTGGCAGCCGCGTGTCAAACTGAGGGACGCGGGACCTAGAGGCAGGTGGTCGCCGCTGCCCAGAATGGACTCCTTCTGGGCAGCGCTGATGCGTCCTAGGTCGCGTCGAACGTCCGGGCGGTGCTGATGAGACCCCGGAGCTCGTCGACAGTGACGCGGCGGTCTTCGCTGGCGGCGAGCGCGAGAAGCTGCACCATCGTCGCCCGGGTGGCACGCGGGTTCGGCACGCGCGGGTCGTCGTTGATTCCGTCAACGGTCGGCTCGCCGAGGTCGGAGGCCCGGCCGAGCTCGCCGGGCGCGACGCCGGCCAGCAACGCGGCGGTCTCGGCCGTCGATCGGGCCAGTACGCGCGGGTCGCGGTGCGTCAGGGCGTGGCTCCAGACGCGGTGCGTCATCTCTCCTTCGATGCCAAAGGGGTCGCGCATGCGCGCGGTCGCGGTCAGCTCGAACACCGCCCCGGCCGGCTCCTCAGGGAACGTCACGACCAGTGACGGCTGGAACCCACCGGGCCGGCGGGTGACGACGTGTACCGCCCGAGGGGACTCGCCTGCCTCCTCGCGCACCGGCACTTGTGCGCCGGTGGTCAGGTTGACCGCCTCGAACGTCCAGTCCACCTGCAGCGGGCGCGCCGTGCCGAACAGTCGCCGGGCGCGGGTGCGGTCGTCGCCGTGCGCGGCCTGGTTGAGGGCCTCGACGAACGGCGTGTCATCCTCCGCTGATGGCTTACCGGCCCGGACCGGCGCGTACTCAGCGACCGCATCGATCTGCCAGCGCCGGGCGCGCGTGACGGAGACCGGCGCCGTGGCAACGTCCTTCCTGGCGCCGGCCGCCTTCGCCAGCACGCTCCATGCGTCCTGATCGCGGGTCGTCCGCTGCGGGCGTTCCCGGGCGATACGCGGGGCGATCGCCAGCGCGGGCAGCTCGACCGGCAGGATGTCGCCCGAGGCCAGCTTCACCTCGAGCCTTCCCCGTTCGGCCACGGCGACGCCGTCGAGCACAGACCGATGGACCGGC
>DAOKZM010000181.1:0-6575 GCA_035325665.1 Thermomicrobiales bacterium
CCTACCCCGCCGTTGACCAGCGCCTCGATCTCCTCGACCAGCGCCGGGTGCGGCGTCTCGGGCGATCCGGCGTCCGACCCCGCGCCGATCAGGACGCCGGCCGCGCGGGCGTCACTGAACGCCTGCTGGTGGCGGTCGATCACCTCGCGGGCCTTCGCCCGCGCGTAGGCCGGAATGCTCGGACTCTCGGCCAGGTGCTGGTAGACGTAGAGGGTTGGGATCAGCGCCATGCTGCGCTCGGCCATCGCCTGGGCCTGCTCGGGCGTCAGGAAGTGGCCGTGTTCGATCGTGTCGATCCCGGCGTCGATGCTGTTCTGGATGCCCTGCTGGCCAATCGCGTGGGCCGAGACCTTCACCCCGCGCCGGTGGGCCTGCTCGGCGATCGCCCGCAGCTCGTCCGGCAGCAGCTCGACGTCGTCGACCGATTCGCCGGTCGGCCGGCCGTAGACTCCGCCGGTCGCCGAGACCTTGATCACCCGCGCTCCGGCGAAGAGCTGGGTGCGGACCGCCTTCAGCGCCTCGACCGGCCCATCGACGGCCAGCCCCCAGAACGGGTCGTGGCCGCCGGTCATGACGATCGAGCGCCCGGAGGCGATGATGCGAGGCCCGGAGATCCAGCCGCGCTCGACCGCCTCGGCCAGCCGGATCGCCTGGTCGTGGACCGAGCCGAGGTCGCGGACGGTCGTGATCCCGGCTCTGAGGGTCGTGGCGGCGAAGCCGACCCCCTTCAACAGCGTCTGCTCCCGCGTCTCCAGCGCCAGCGAGCGGACCGGGTCGTCGCTGCCGTCCCAGATCAGGTGGACGTGCAGGTCGATCAGCCCCGGCAGCAGCGTCGCGCCCGGTTGCTGGACCAGCGCGCCGCGCTCGCGCGCCTCGGCCAGCAGCGACTCCGGTAGCGCGGCCGGCTCGACGACCCGCTCGACCCGCCCGTCGCGGACGATGACGCTCTGCGGGCCGGCGAGCATCTCCTCGCCGTCGAACACGCGGATCTCGTGAAACACCAGCAAGCTCATCGGTTTCCCCTATCCTCCCTCGCGCGGATCCCGTCGCAGCATAGGCGTGCGATCCGCTGGCCGGCAAGCGCGGCGCGTGCAAATCCCGATCCCTTGCCGCGTCGCGGGAACGTCCGTACAGTGGACGTTGCTGCGAACCGGGCGTTCAGGCTGATTGCGAGGTACCCGATGCCGATTCCGGAGCCGATCTACCTGACCGGGAAGAATCTCGCGTTCGACGAGGCGAGCGCGATGGTCGCCCGCCCGCTGGCGGAGCACGCGCGGACGATGGCGCAGGGCGTCTATCAGGTCGCCGAGCGCTTCTACGTCGCGGTTGGGTACGGCAACGCCAACATGACGATGGTGGACGGCGCCGACGGCGTCATCCTGATCGACTCGCTGGAGAACGCCGAGGCTGCCCGCGAGGCGCTGGCCGACCTGCGCAGGTTCAGCGACAAGCCGGTCCGGGCGCTGATCTACACCCACAGCCACCCCGACCACAGCTCCGGCTCGCGCGGACTCATCGACCCGGCTGACATCGAGCGCGGGCATGTCGAGATCTACGCCCACGAGCGGCTACTGGCCGGGATGCGCGGCAACCCGAGCCTCGGGATCATCAACCCGGCGCGGCTGGCCTACTCGTTCGGCTGGGGACTGGAGCGCGGCGCCGACGGGCTGGTGGAGGTCGGGCTCGGGCCGCTGTTGCGTGCCGGCACGACCGGCTTCCTGCCACCGACGATGACCTTCCGGGAATCGCTCGACATCGAGGTGGCCGGTATCCATGTCCAGATGCACGCCGCGCCGAGCGAGTCCGACGACGAGATCGTGCTCTGGTTCCCGGACGGCCGCGTCCTGCACTCGGCCGACGTCATTCAGGGTGAGTGCCTGGCGAACCTCTACGCCCTGCGCGGCGCCATCCGCGATATCTGGCAGTGGATCGGCGCGGTGGATCTGCTGCGCGGATTCAATGCCCAGGCGCTCATCTTCGGCCACGGCCGGCCACTGACCGGCCGGGACGACGTCCGCGAGACGTTGACGGCCTACCGCGACGCGATGCAGTACATCCACGACCAGACGGTCCGGCTGATGGCGCGTGGGCTCACCCCGGACGAGCTGGTCGAGGCAGTCTCGGAACTGCCGCCGCGCCTGCGCGGCCACCCGCGGTTCGGCGAGTTCTACGGCCCGGTCACGCAGATCGTGCGGCAAGTCTACGCCAGCACTTTCGGGTGGTTCGAGGGCGACCCGACGTTCATCGATCCGCTGCCACGCGGTGAGCGGTCGGAGCGTTACGTCAACGCGATGGGCGGGCGCGACGCGGTGGTCGCTGCCGCCGAACAGGCGCACGCGGGCGGCGACTACCGCTGGACGGCGGAGATCCTTACGCACCTGCTCCGAATGGCCCCCGACGACCGGCAGGCGCGCGAGCTCAAGGCGGACGCGCTACGCCAGCTCGGCTACCAGGCGAGCAACCCGATCTGGCGCAACAACTACCTAGTGGCGGCTAAAGAGCTCGATGGAACGCTCGACCAGGCCGGCATCGTCGCCACGATCCGGTCGTTGGCGAACCCGGACGTCGCCGCGACGATGTCGATCCCGCTGCTCCTGCGCGCGTTAGCGACCCGGCTCAACCCTGCTCGGAGCGAGGGGCTGTACATCCATGCCGGTTTCCACTGCACCGATAGCGGTGCGAGCTACGGCTTCGCGGTCCGCTCCGACGTAGCGGACGCGCTCGCGGAGGCTCCCGCCGGGGCGTCGCTCGTCATCGAGACGACCGAGCCGGCCCTTCGCAGCCTGCTGGCGGGCCGGGTCGCCTGGCAGCGCGCCGTCGAGGACGGCGCCGCGACGCTCACCAGCGGCAGCGAGGAGGACGTGGAGCGCTTCTGGAGCGTGTTCGATCCCCCGATGGGCGAGCTCCCCGCGATCGCTCTGCGCTAAGCGGCGTGGATTGACAGCCGCCGCGCCGGCCGCTATCCTGCGCGAGACCCGTCGAAGCGCGCGGCGGCTCGTGCCGCGGCGATGATGGTGGAGAGGGAGGCGACAGATGAGCAAGCCAGCCGGCGCGCTACGCGCTACGCGCCACCGCCACCACAACCCAGCGCTTCGTCCCCCTGCCGGCGGGTCGGTAATCACACCCTGAACCCGTAACCGATCCCGCGCCTCGCCCGCTCGACCGGGCGCGGTGTCGTCGCGCGTCCGCGGCTACGAGGCCGCGGCACCCTCGCCCGCCGCGCAGCATGTCAGATCGGGGCGTGATCCGTTATGTCGTGCTGCGTGCGCCGAGCGGCGAAATGCGCTATGCGGCAGCCGCCCCGCCATTTTGTCATTCTGAGCGGAGCGAAGAATCCGTTCCTCCCCGGTCAGTTGCGTACGAACGCAGAGAAACGGATCCTTCACTTCGTTCAGGATGACAGGACAAGAGAATCGCTGCCGCGTGGCGCCCGAGTCGGTCACACGCATGTAGCCGAGCCGCGTGGCTCGGTCGAAGGAGGCGCCAGATGCCTATCACGATCACCACGCCGCCGTCGATTTGTGATCCATCTGGAGGAATCAACAGTGTCGATCGAGACATCCAACCTGGTCGGGGAGGCCCGCGTCCCCGAGCTCGCGTCGTTCCTGGAGGAGCGGCTCATTACTGACGTGCTGCTGGAGCTGAAGAGCGGCAAGGAGGCGACCGCCTGGGTCTGCCGGGGCGGGCCGACGACCGGGCATGACCTGCTCGTCGCCAAGGTCTACCGGCCGATCGTCGAGCGCGGCTTCAAGAACGACGTCGCCTATCAGGAGGGTCGCTGGCATGGCGACAAGCGCATCCGCCGCGCGTTCGAGCAGAAGTCGCGCGCCGGCAGGGCGGCGCAGTTCGGCTCGTGGATCGCCCACGAATTCGCCACGCTCCAGCTGCTCTTTGACGTCGGGGCCGGCGTGCCGCGGCCGATCATCCGTAACGAGAGCGCGATCCTGATGGAGTACATCGGCGACGAGGACGGGCCGGCCCCGCTGCTGCAGCATGTCCGCCTCGCCCGCGCCGAGGCCGAGGCGATCTTCGCCCGCCTGCTCGACAACGTCGCCCTGTTCCTTTCCCGCGACCGCGTCCACGGCGACCTCTCGCCCTACAACATCCTCTACTGGCAGGGCCGAGCGACGATCATCGACCTGCCCCAGGCGGTCGACCCGACCTACAACCGCAACGCCGAGGCGCTGCTGGCACGCGACGTCGCCAACCTCTGCGCCTGGGCGCGGCGCAACGGTATCAAGGCCGACGCCGCCCGCATCAGCGGCGACCTGTGGATGTGGCATCGGTTCGGGGGATGAGGGACGGGGGATGGGGGTGAGTGAGGGGTTGCGGGTTGGGTTGTACGGACGTATCATGGGTAGTGCTGGGGGCATTCCGGTGGTGCTGGAGTGTCCCGAATTCCCTGCGGGGACAGCGGCGCGGCTCGGGTGAGCCGCGTGTATCGACCCTCGTGGAGGTGCCACTGGTTGGACGGTAGTTCGTCCCGTACCACAACCGAGCCGGCCGAACGCTGCCGGCAGTTCGGGGGAACCGGATAAGCATCGTCCCAGGCGCCTACTCCACCTGGTGATCTGCCTCCGCCCCCGGCACGCCGGGGGTGTTCTGCGTCCAGGCTCGGTCTCAGCAACGTCGTTCCGACGCTGTGCCGAGGCACATGGACAAGGAGGCAGCCATGACCAGGACGGCCGTTCGCCGCCACGTCGATCTCGCTGACGGGCGGCTCGTGATCCGTAAGATCGTCGTCGAGACATCCGAGTGCCGCGAGGCCGCGCCCGCCGCGGAGATCCTCGCCGCGTTGCCGGCCGAGCAGTCGGGCCGCGCCGGACGCCTGCGCGCCCTGCGTCCCGGCAAGTACGCCGTGCGCGTCCGCGAGACGCATCTCATATAGCGGGCGGGACGCGGGACGCGGGACGCGGGACGCGGGGAAGGAACCCCTCCCACGACCCAGAGGGTGCCCCGCCCTCCCCTGAGAAGTGAGGGGACCGGGGGTGAGGTCCCTCCGCGCGTCCCGCGTCCCGTTCCCCGCATCCCGACGATCCCCGATAATGCCCCCGAAAGGGGACTGCCGATATGTGTGACTTCAGCAACGTCGGGGACGACACGCCGTTCGGCTACATCGTCGATACGCCGGAGATCCGGGCGCTGATCGGCGAGACGCGGCGGCTGATGGCCCAGGTTTCGAGCGACACTGAGCGGGTGCGGGCGCTGGAGCCGGCCTTCTCGCGGCTGCTGGCGGCCGATGGCTGGCTGCCGGAGGAGTACGCGAGTCCCGACGAGACCAGCGGCATGGGCGGCGGGATCGGGCAGTACGCGCTCTACCGCGCCGAGGACGGCTCGCTCTCGCTCTTTTCGCTCGTCGTTCCGCCGGGCGCAACGACCCCGGTCCACGACCACCTGGCCTGGGGGCTGATCGGCCTCTACCGCGGCCGGCAGGGGGAGACGGTCTACAAGCGTCTCGACGACGGCTCCGACCCCGACCACGCCGACCTCGAGGTCGCGGTCGAGCAGGAGGTCGAGACCGGCGAGTTCTTTGCCCTCCTGCCACCGGACGGTGACATCCACAAGGTCACGACGATCTCGGCCGAGCCGTCGGTCTCGATCCACCTGCTGGCCAACGACACCGGCTGCGTCTGGCGGCACCGCTTCGAGCCGGAGACCGGCGCTGTCGCCGCGTTCCGCTCAGGCTTCTCGAACGGCCGTTGTCTCGACGATGACGCTGCGAGCTAGCGGCGCGGCCGCGGAGCCTGCCAGTTGCGTCGCATGGCCAGGATACGCAGCGCCACGACCAGCGCGACGCTGGCCGGCACGGCGATCGCCTTCGTCACCTCCGCCTCGCGCAGCGCGACGAAGGCCGCCGCGCCGACCAGCGCCGCCAGCGCGTAGATCTCCTGGCGCAGGACGACCGGCACCTCGGCGACCAGCACGTCGCGGATGACGCCGCCGCCGACGCCAGTGAGGACGCCCAGCAGCACCGCGACGACCGCGCCCTGGCCGTTGTCGAGCGCCTTGAGCGTGCCGGCGATGGCGAAGAAGCCTAGCCCAACCGCGTCGAGCAGCCGGACGCTTGAGCTCAGCTTCGCGATGCCGGGGTGGTAGAAGAACCCGATCCCCGCCGCAACGAGCGCCACCGGCAGGTACCGAAGGACCCAGCCGCCCGTCCCGGCCGAGACCGCCAGCACGGCGATCCCGAACAGGTCGAGGTCGCGGCGCACGCCGACCAGCGCGCCGGAGAGCGCGAAGACGAGCGTCCCGACCAGGTCGAGCGCGACGGCGATGTTCATCGGGTGTGGCCTGCCGATCGCATTGTCCCGCTTAGCCCTCGGCGAAGCGCGTCGGCGCGAGCGCCGTGATGTCGAGCGTGCGCGGCGCGCCGTCGAGGATCATCTCGGCGACGAGGGCGCCGGTCACCGGCGCGTGCATCACCCCATGGCCGGAGAAGCCGGTTGCGACGATCAGCCCGTCATACCCCGGCGCCCGGCCGAGCAGCGCGCGGTCGCCCGGCGTGCTTTGGATCAGCCCCCTCCAGCCGCCGGTCTGGCGCAGCCCGGCGACGGCCGGCACCAACTGGGCCACCG